>DATIVM010000374.1:0-2138 GCA_035465975.1 Usitatibacter sp. | reverse complement strand
GGTCGCTCACCGGGCCGAAGCCGACGAACGAGGAGACGTACTTGCCCTCGGCGTAGCGGCCGTTCTCGGGCTTGAGCGCCGTGCCGGTCTTCCCGGCCACGCGGTAGCCGGGCACCTGCGCGAGCGGCGCGGTGCCGCCCGCCTCCACCACCGTCTCCATCATGCGCGTCACCTCGCGCGCGGTGCGCGCGCCGATGACCTGCTTGCCGATGGGGCGCGTGTCGCGCTTGAGGAGCGAGAGCGGCAGCAGCCGGCCGTCGTTCGCGAAGATCGTGTAGGCGCGCGCGAGCTGCAGGAGCGACACGCTGATGCCCTGTCCGTAGGCGATGGTCGCCTGCTCCACCGGGCGCCACTCGGACCACGGGCGCAGCAGCCCCTTGGCCGCGCCGGGGAAGCCGATCCTCGGCGCGACGCCGAAGCCCAGCTCGTTGAAGAACGTGCCCATGCGCTGGCGCGGCATGCGCAGCATGATCTTGGCGGTGCCGATGTTTGACGACTTCTGGATCACCTGCGCCACGGTGAGCGCGCCGTGCGGATGCGAGTCGTGGATCGGCCAGCCGCCGATGCGCATCCATCCCGGCGCCGTGTCGATCACGGTGTCGGGCTTCACCACGCCGTCTTCCAGCGCCGCGGCGATCGTGAACGGCTTCATGGTGGAGCCCGGCTCGAAGAGGTCGGTCACCGAGCGGTTGCGCGTCTGGCGCGGCGAGAGGTTCGCGCGGTTGTTGGGGTTGAAATCGGGCATGTTGACGAGCGCGAGGATCTCGCCGCTGCGCGCGTCGAGGATCACCAGCGAGCCGCCCTTGGCGTGGTGCGCGGCCACCGCCGTGCGCAGCTCGCGGTGCGCGAGGAACTGCAGGCGCTCGTCCACGGCGAGCACCACCTCCTCGCCGTCGCGCGGCGGGCGCACGCTCTCCACGTCCTCGACGATGCGGCCCTTGCGGTCGCGGATCACGCGGCGGCTCCCCGGCGTGCCGGCGAGCCGCTCCTGCTCGGCGAGCTCGACCCCTTCCTGCCCGTTGTCGTCCACTCCCGTGAATCCCACCACGTGCGCCATCACCGCGCCCGCCGGGTAGTAGCGCCGGTATTCGCGCTGCTCGAACACGCCCGGGATGCGCAGCGCCATCACTTTCGCCGCGCGATCGGGCGAAATCTGGCGCTTGAGGTAGACGAACTGGCGATCCTTGTTGGCAATTTTCTGGCGGACCTCGGACGGCTCCATGTCGAGGGCGTGCGCGAGCGAGCGCAGCTGTGGCGCCTGCGCCTCCACGTCGTCGGGCACGACCCAGATCGACTCGACCGGCGTGGAGATGGCGAGCGGATGGCCGTTGCGGTCCACGACCGGGCCGCGCGAGGCGGGCATCTCGATCACGCGCGAATAGCGCGCCTCGCCCTTCGCCTGCAGGAACCCGTGGTCCATGCCCTGGAGGAAGAACGCGCGCCCCGCGAGCACGGCGAAGCCGAGCATCGCGAGCACCAGCACGACGCGCGAGCGCCAGCCCTCGAGCTTGAGTCGCAGCTCCGGGGTGCGCTTCTCGTACCTCATTGCGCCCTCGCGGGGACCGCGGCGGGAACGCCGGCACGGTCGACGATCACGGTGGTCCCCGGATCGGCGAAGCGCATGCCGAGCTGGTGCGAGGCGACCGCCTCCACGCGCTTGTGGGTGGCCCACGTGCCCTGCTCGAGCTGCAGCTGCGTCCACTCCTCGCCGAGCTTCTTCGCCGCGGCCTGCTCGGCGTCGAGCTCGGCGAAGAGCTTGCGCTCGCGATGCTGCGCGGTGATCACGCCGAGCGCGCAGGCGATCGCCGCGGCGAGGAGGAGCGCGTTGATGCGGGCCACGTCAGCGCGCCTTCTCCGCCACGCGCAGCACGGCGCTGCGCGCGCGCGGGTTGCGGCGGACTTCCGCCTCGCCCGGCTTCACCGCGCGGCCCACGGCCTTGAGCTCCGGGGGAGGGAGCTCGGAGGCGCGCACCGGCACGCCGCGGGGGAGGCGGTCGGCCGACGCGCGGTCGCGGATGAAGTTCTTCACGATGCGGTCCTCGAGCGAATGGAAGCTGATCACCGCGAGCCGCCCGCCGGGCTCGAGGAGCGCGGCGGCGCGCGGCAGCGTCACCTCGAGCTCTTCAAGCTCCTGATTG
>DATIVM010000373.1:0-20361 GCA_035465975.1 Usitatibacter sp. | reverse complement strand
TTCGGGTCTTGGCCGGGCAGGAATTCGAGCGGTACGACGCCCATGCCGATGAGGTTCGAGCGGTGGATGCGCTCGTAGCTTTGCGCGATGACGGCGCGCACGCCGAGCAGGAGCGTGCCCTTCGCCGCCCAGTCGCGCGAGGAGCCGGTGCCGTATTCCTCGCCGCCGAAGACCACGGTGGGCGTGGCCTGCGCGATGTACTTCATCGCCGCGTCGTAGATCGGCGTCTGCTCGCCCGAAGGCTGCAGCAGCGTGAAGCCGCCCTCGACGCGCGTGCCGTCCGGGCGCGGCGGGATCATGAGGTTCTTGATGCGCACGTTGGCGAAGGTGCCGCGCATCATCACCTCGTGGTTGCCGCGGCGCGCGCCGTAGCTGTTGAAGTCCGCCTTCTGCACGCCGTTCGCGATGAGGTACTTCCCGGCGGGCGAGGTGTCCTTGATCGAGCCCGCGGGCGAGATGTGGTCCGTGGTGACCGAGTCGCCGAAGACGCCCAGGGCGCGCGCGCCCTTCACGTCGTGCGCCTTGCCCGCGCTCATCGTGAAGCCCTCGAAGAACGGCGGCTCGGCGATGTAGGTGGACTTCGGCCAGTTGTAGACCTTGCCGCCGGCGGTCGCGATGCTCGCCCACATCGGGTTGTCCTTGCCGAGGTCGCCGTACATGCGCCCGAAGACCTTGGGATCGACGGCGTACTTCATGAGCGACTGGATCTCCTCGGAGGCCGGCCAGATGTCCTTGAGGAACACCGGACCGTCCTTGCCCTGCCCGAGCGGCTCCTTCTCCAGGTCCTTCAGCACGGAGCCCGCGATCGCATAGGCCACGACGAGCGGCGGCGAGCCGAGGAAGTTCGCGCGCAGGTTCGGGTGGATGCGCGCCTCGAAGTTCCGGTTGCCGGAGAGCACCGCCGCGCACACCAGGTCGTTGTCCACGATCGCCTGCTCGACGGCGGGATCGAGCGGCCCGGCGTTGCCGATGCAGGTGGTGCAGCCGTAGGCCGAGACGAAGAAGTTGAGCTTCTCGAGATAGGGAAGCAGCCCCGCGGCCTTGAGGTACTCGGTGACGACGCGCGATCCGGGCGCGAGCGAGGTCTTGATGTGCTTCGAGACCGTGAGGCCCTTCTCGACCGCCTTCTTCGCGAGCAGGCCCGCGGCGATCAGCACGTCGCCGTTGCCCACCTCGACGCCGTCCTTCGTCTTCACGCGCTTGCCGAGGCTCTCGGGCTTCTGCGCGAAGCCGTTGGAGAGCACCGGCGCGGAAAAGAGCTCGGTGAAGCGCGACTTCATGTTGCCGAGGTCGATGCGGTCCTGCGGGCGCTTGGGTCCCGCGAGCGAGGTGCGCACGGTGCCGAGGTCGAGCTCGAGCACCTGCGAGTAGTCGATGTCGCCCTTCCTCGGGATGCCGAACAGGCCCTGCGCCTTGAAGTACGCCTCGATGGCGGCGACCTGCTCCGCGGAGCGGCCGGTGCTGCGGTAGTAGTCGACGGTCTTCTCGTCCACCGGGAAGAAGCCCATCGTCGCGCCGTACTCGGGCGCCATGTTGCCGAGCGTCGCCCGATCCGGAACCGCGAGCGAGCCCGCGCCCTCGCCGAAGAACTCCACGAACTTGCCGACCACCTTCGCCTTGCGCAGCATCTCCGTCACGGTGAGCACCAGGTCCGTGGCCGTCACGCCCTCGCGCAGCTTGCCGGTGAGGTTCACGCCCACCACGTCGGGGGTGAGGAAGTACACGGGCTGTCCCAGCATGCCGGCCTCCGCCTCGATGCCGCCTACGCCCCACGCGACCACGCCGATGCCGTTGACCATCGTCGTGTGGCTGTCGGTGCCGACGCACGTGTCGGGGTAGTAGACGCCGTCCTTCTCGAACACGCCGCGCGCGAGGTACTCCAGGTTCACCTGGTGGCAGATGCCCACGCCCGGCGGGATGACCTTGAAGGTGTCGAACGCCTGGGTGCCCCACTTGAGGAACTGGTAGCGCTCCTTGTTGCGCTCGAGCTCGATCTTCATGTTGAGGTCGAGGACGTTCGGCGCGCCGTAGTTGTCGATCTGCACCGAGTGGTCGATCACGAGATCCACCGGCACCAGCGGCTCGACCACCTTCGGGTCCTTGCCCATGCGCGCGGCGACGTTGCGCATGGCGGCGAGGTCCACGAGCGCCGGGACTCCGGTGAAGTCCTGCAGCAGGATGCGCGCGAGGATGAAGGGGATCTCGTCGCTGCGCGCCCCGGTCGGCGTCCAGCTCGCGAGCTGCTGCACGTGCTCGTCGGTGATCTTCTTCCCGTCCACGTTGCGCAGCACGCTCTCCAGCACGATGCGCAGCGACACGGGCAGCCGCTTCACGTTGGGGAATTTCGCGGCGAGCGCGGGAAGCGAGTAGTAGCGCCCGGTCTTGCCGGCCGCGGGCTGGAACGTCTTCAGGGTGTCGAACGTGTTGTGGGCCATGGCGGTGGTCTTCTTCGGCGAAAGGGTTTGTCGGGTGGGTTCCCGCCTTCGCGGGAGCGACGGTTCATTCGGGCACGGTTCGCTCGCGGGCGCGGTTCATTTCGGTCGCAGCTGCACGTCGTAGATGCGGCCCTGGTCGTCGCGGCACATGCCGGCGCCCATGCCGCGGTCGGTTCGGAAATCGCACCTGAGCCCCGATCCGTCGGCGGCGGTGAGGAGCGCCTTCGCTTCGGCGCCTTCGGGATTGTCCATGCTGATGAGGGCGCCCATGCCGCCGTGGTGCCAGCCCCACCATCCCCATCCGCCGCTCACCCAGGCGCTCGAACGGGAAGGCGTCGCCTGCACCCAGGTGCCGCTGTAGGTCTTGTCCTCGATGGTGACGGACATCGGGCCCTCGCCACCGCCGCGGTCCTCCGCGACGCCGGTATAGATCACGCCGCGGTTCTGCGGCATGAGCGAGAGCTGGTAGGTGGTCGCGCACCCCCCGAGGGCGAGTGCGGCGGCGAGGGCGGCTGCGGCACGCATGGTCGTCTTCCTTCGAAAGCTAGATCGCCATGAGGTCCACGAACTCGTGGACCGGCGTCGCCTCGAGCCGCTTGGCGTCCATGCACAGCTCGAGGATCTGCGCGCGCTGCTTCTCGGCGAAGCGGCGCGCGAGGTTGGTCCTGAACTTCTCCACCAGGATCGGCATGCCCTCCTTGCGGCGGCGCTTGTGGCCGATCGGGTATTCCACCACGACCTCCTTCAGCTTCTTGCCGTCGGCGAACTCGACGGTAAGGGCGTTCGCGATCGAGCGCTTGTCGGGATCGTGGTAATCCTTCGTGAACTGCTTGTCCTCCACGCACGCGATCTTCTCGCGGAGCTGATCGATGCGCGGGTCCTGCGCCACGTGGTCCTCGTAGTCCCCGGCGGTGAGGCGGCCGAAGAGGATCGGGACGGCGACCATGTACTGGATGCAGTGGTCGCGGTCGGCGGGGTTGTTGAGGGGGCCCTTCTTGTCGATGATCCGGATGCACGCCTCGTGCGTGCGGATCGTGATCCGCTTGATCTCCTGCGCCGTCCGGCCCAGGCGGGCGAGCTCCCGGTGGATCGTCATGGCCGCTTCGACCGCCGTCTGCGAGTGGAATTCGGCGGGGAAGGAGATCTTGAAGAGCACGTTCTCCATCACGTAGCTGCCGTACGGGCGCTGGAACTTGAAGGCGTTGCCCTTGAAGAGCACGTCGTAGAAGCCCCAGGTCTTCGCGGTGAGCACCGACGGATAGCCCATCTCGCCGGTCTTCGCGATGAGCGCGAGGCGCACGGCGCGCGAGGTGGCGTCGCCCGCGGCCCAGCTCTTGCGCGATCCGGTGTTGGGCGCGTGCCGGTAGGTGCGCAGCGACTGCCCGTCGACCCAGGCGTTCGAGACCGCGTTGAGCGTCTCCTCCCGCGAAAGGCCGAGGAGGGTGCAGACCACGGCCGTGGAGGCCACCTTCACGAGCACCACGTGGTCGAGGCCCACCTTGTTGAAGCTGTTCTCGAGCGCGATGCAGCCCTGGATCTCGTGGGCCTTGATCATCGCGGTGAGGACGTCGCGCATCGCGAGGGGCGCCCTGCCCGCCGCCACCGCGTTCCGCGAGACCCAGTCGGCGGTCATGAGGATGCCGCCCAGGTTGTCCGACGGGTGGCCCCACTCGGCGGCGAGCCACGTGTCGTTGAAGTCGAGCCAGCGGATCATGGCCCCGAGGTTGAAGGCGGCCTGCACCGGGTCGAGCTGGTAGGGGGTGCCCGGCACCTTCGCGCCGTTCGGCACGACGGTTCCCGGCACGATCGGGCCGAGGAGCTTCGTGCACGCCGGGAACTGCAGCGCCTCGAAGCCGCAGCCGAGCGTATCCATGAGGCAATAGCGCGCGGTCTCGTAGGCATCGCGCGAGGCGATCTTGTGCTTGCGGGCGTAGTCGACGATGTCGACGATGACCTCGTCGAAGTCGGGGCGGACGTTGCTGATGTGGGCGGACATTCTGGTGGATGGTTACCTGGATTCCTTCGGGAGAGCGAGGGCGACCCTCATGGCCGCTTCTCGAGGGGCACGAAGGCGAGGCTCTCCGGGCCGGTGTAGTTCGCCGACGGGCGGATGATCTTGCCGTCGATGCGCTGCTCGATCACGTGCGCGGCCCATCCCGAGGTGCGCGAGATCACGAAGAGCGGCGTGAACATGGCGGTCGGAACGCCCATCATGTGGTAGGAGGTGGCGCTGTACCAGTCGAGGTTCGGGAACATCTTCTTCTCGCGCCACATCACCTCCTCGATCCGCGCCGAGATGTCGAAGAGCTTCATGTTCTTCGCGTCCTTCGAGAGGGCGCGCGCGACTTCCTTGATGATCTGGTTGCGCGGGTCGGCCACCGTGTAGACCGGGTGCCCGAAGCCGATGATCACCTGCTTCTCCGCGAGCCGCCTCACGATGTCGAGCTCGGCATCGTCCGGCGTGTCGTAGCGCCCGATGGTGTCGAAGGCGAACTCGTTCGCGCCGCCGTGCTTCGGCCCCTTCAGCGCGCCGATCGCCCCGGTGATCGCCGAATGCATGTCCGCGCCGGTGCCCGCGATCACGCGCGCCGTGAAGGTGGAGGCGTTGAACTCGTGCTCGGCGTAGAGGATGAGCGAGGTGTGCATCGAGCGCACCCACAGCGACGAAGGCTTGCGCCCGTGCAGCAGGTGCAAGAAGTGCCCGCCGATCGAGTCGTCGTCGGTCTCCACGTCGATGCGCCGCCCGGAGTGCGAGTAGTGGTGCCAGTAGAGGAGCATCGAGCCGAAGGAGGCCATCAGCCGGTCGGCGATGTCGCGGGAGGGCGCGAGCTTGTGGTCGTCGGCCTCGGGCAGCACGCTTCCGAGCGCCGAGCACGCGGTGCGCATCACGTCCATCGGGTGCGTGCTGGCGGGGATCGCCTCGAGGATGCGCTGCACCGCGGCGGGGATGCCGCGCAGCCCCGCGAGCTTCTGCTTGTACGCGGCGAGCTCGGCCGCATTGGGAAGCTTCCCGTGCACGAGGAGGTGCGCGATCTCCTCGAATTCGCAGTGCTCGGCGATGTCGAGGATGTCGTAGCCGCGGTAGTGCAGGTCGTTGCCCGTGCGCCCGACCGTGCAGAGCGCGGTGTTGCCCGCGACCACGCCGGAGAGGGCGACGGATTTCTTCGGTTTGGGGGTGGTGGCGGGGGCCGTTGCTGCCTGTGACATGGTTTCTCCCTTCACTTCACATCACTTCGATTTCGCGAACAGCGCGTCGAGCTTGCGCTCGTAGTCGTGGTAGCCGAGGTAGCGGTACAGGTCGTCGCGCGTCTGCATGAGGCCGACCACGTCCTTCTGCGTGCCCTGGGCGCGCAGCGTCTCGTAGACGCGCAGGGCCGCGGCGTTCATGGCGCGGAACGCCGAGAGCGGGTAGAGCGCGATGTCGACCGCGGCGCCGCGCAGCTCCTCGAGCGTGAAGAGCGGCGTCTTGCCGAACTCGGTGATGTTGGCGAGGACCGGCACCTTCACCGCTTCCTTGAAGCGGCGGTACATCGCGAGGTCGGTGACCGCCTCGGGGAAGATGCCGTCGGCGCCCGCCTCGACGCAGGCGAGCGCGCGCTCGATGCCGCGCTCGAGCCCCTCCGAGGCGATCGCGTCGGTGCGCGCCATGATGAAGAACGAGCGGTCGGTGCGCGCGTCCACGGCGGCCTTGATGCGGTCGACCATCTCCTCCTTCGAGACGAGCTCCTTCCCGGGCCGGTGGCCGCAGCGCTTGGCGCCCACCTGGTCCTCGATGTGCATGGCGGCCGCGCCGGACTTGACCAGCGACTTCACGGTGCGCGCCACGTTGAACGCGCTCGCGCCGAAGCCGGTGTCCACGTCGACGAGGAGCGGCAGGTCGCACGCGTCGGTGATGCGGCGCACGTCCGTGAGCACGTCGTCGAGGTTGGAGATGCCGAGGTCGGGCATGCCGAGCGACCCGGCGGCGACCCCGCCCCCGGAGAGGTAGATGGCGCGGTAGCCGCTCGCCTTGGCGAGGATCGCGTGATAGGCGTTGATCGCGCCGGGAACCTGCAGCGGCTTCTCGTCCTTCAGCGCCTGGCGGAATCTTTCACCTGCGGTCATTGCGTGGTTCCTTGCGGGGGTTGAAGCCGGGGACACGGACGGCACGGAGGGTGCAATTGTAGGCGTTTCGCACGAAGGTCCTCACCAGCCGGCCTCCAGCTTGGAGATCATGTCGGACATCGCAAGGAGGCGCCGCGCCGCCTTCACGTGGTGGCCCTCGACGAGGCGCCCGTTCACCACTACCGTGCCCCGTCCCTCGTGATGGGCGCGGTCGAGCGCCTCGATCACCTCGTTCGCCGCCGCGATCTCGTGCGGCTTCGGGGTGAAGGCGTCGTTGCAATAGGGGAGCTGGAACGGGTGGACCAGGCTCTTGCCGTCGAAGCCGAGGTCGCGCGCGAGCCGGCAGCCGTACTCGAACGATTGCATGTCCTTGAGATCGGTGGAGATCCCGTCCACCACCGCGCGGTCGTGGGCGCGGCCGGCGAGGAGCACGTGCGAGAGGCTGTAGAGGAGGGCGGTGCGGTCGGGCGTGCGCCGCCCGTGGAGCTGGTTGAGGAGGTCCGAGGTCGCGATCAACATGCACGCGATGCGCTCGGAGGCGGCGGCGATCTCCTCGGCGCGCAGCACGCCGAGCGGACTCTCGATCATCACCATGATGGGAAGGTGCGCGCCGCCCGCCTCGTCGAGGAGCGCGATGGCTTCCTCCACGTCCGCCCGCGACTCGATGTTCGGGAAGAGCACCGCCTCCACGCCCGAGGTGGCCACGGACTTCACGTCGTCGCGGCCCCAAGGCGAGTCGAGGTCGTTCACGCGCACTACCACCTCGCGCCGGCCGTAGCCCCCCGCGAGCACCGCCTCGCACACCGCGCGGCGCGATTCGACCTTCTTCTCCACGAGGATCGGGTCGCCCAGGTCGAGGATCACCGAATCGACGCGCAGCGTCCGCGCCTTGTGCAGGTAGCGGACGTTGCACCCGGGGACGTACAGCATGGACCGGCGCGGGCGGTAGTACGGGCTCATTCGAGACAACCCTTTGAATCGTCGGAAAAAGCTGGCACGAGCGCCGCCGACGAAACCTCTATCTTATATAAGACCGCCACGAAAAGCTATGCTACGATGGCGAGGTGATGAAGAGAGACGCCCGAGCCGCGCAGCGATCGTCCGTGGGTCCCCGGGTGCGTCCCGCCTTCCGCCCGCTCTACGAGCAGATCAAGATCCTGCTCACGCAGAGCCTGGTCTCGGGCGAATGGAAGCCCGGCGCGGCGATCCCCTCCGAGCTCGAGCTCGCCTCGCGCTACCGCGTGAGCCAGGGCACCGTGAGGAAGGCGATCGACGAGCTCGCCGCCGAGCACATCCTCGTGCGGCGCCAGGGCAAGGGCACGTTCGTCGCCTCGCACTGCGAGCCCTCGTACCAGTACCGGTTCCTGCGCGTGATGCCCGATTCCGGCGAGAAGCCGCACCCGCAGAACCTCTTCTTCGCGCTGGAGCGCGGCAAGGCGCACGGCGAGAGCGCGGCGGCGCTCGGCCTCAGGGCGGGCGCGCCGGTGCTCGCGTTCAAGCGCGTGATGTCCTTCGCGGGGCAGCCGATGATCCTCGACGAGATCGTGCTCGACGCGCGCCAGTTTCCCGGGATGACGCTCGCCGAGCTCGAGGAGTTCGGCGGCTCGGTCTACAGCTTCTACGAGTCGGTGTTCGGCGTGCGCATGATCCGCGCCGAGGAGCGGCTGCGGGCGGTCGCGGCCGACTCCTTCGCCGCGGCGCACCTCAAGGTGGCGAAGGGCACGCCGCTCCTGTGCGTGGACCGCGTGGCCTTCACCTACGGCGACAAGCCGGTGGAATGGCGGCGGGGCCTGTGCCGCACCGACGGCTTCTACTATTTCAACGAGCTCAGCTGATGTTGGGCCGGCTGCGGCTTCCGGGATAGAATCAATGATCGCCGACAAGGAAATAAAAAACATGAGCGCTGCGACGAAGCCGCGACCGAAGTACTACGAGTTCAACCTCGCGCACATGTGGCCGCCGGCGGTCCTCTCGATCTTCCACCGCGTCAGCGGCGCGCTGCTCTTCTTCCCGCTGCTTCCGCTCGCGCTGTGGATCCTGCAGTCCTCCCTCGGGAGCGAGGAGGGCTGGGCGCGCTGGCGCGACGTCTTCGCGAGCCCGCTGGCGAAGATCCTCGCCCTCGGCGCGACCTGGTGCCTCGCGCACCACTTCTTCGCGGGGATCCGCTACCTCGTCCTCGACATGCACTTCTTCACCGGCAAGGCCGCCGCGCGCGCCACCGCGCTCGCGGTGTTCGCGCTCGGCGCGATCGCCACGCTCGTCGTCGCGGGGCTCCTGTGGTGACGCACGGCTACGCGAAGGATCCGGTCGGCGCCCACTACGGCACCGGCAACTGGCTCGTGCAGCGCATCACGGCGCTGGTGATGGCCGCGTACATCGCGATCGCCGTGCCGTACGCGCTGTGGCGCGCCCCGGCGTCGCATGCGCAGTGGAAGGCGCTCTTCGCCGGCGGCTTCTTCCGCCTCGCGACGATGCTCTTCCTCGCCTCCCTCATCTGGCACGCGTGGATCGGCATGCGCGACATCCTGATCGATTACGTGCACCACTACGCGATGCGGCTCGCGACCCAGGCCGCGGTCGCGATCGTGCTCGCGTTCTACGTGGCGTGGTCCTTCTCGATCCTGTGGGGGCGTTGAGATGACGATTCCCGTCCGCAGGTTCGACGCGGTCATCGTGGGCGCCGGCGGCTCCGGCATGCGCGCCTCGCTGGAGCTCGCCCACGCGGGGCTGCGCGTCGCCGTGCTCTCCAAGGTGTTCCCCACGCGCTCGCACACCGTGGCCGCCCAGGGCGGCATCGGCGCCGCGCTCGCCAACATGGGCGAGGACCACTGGATTTGGCACATGTACGACACGATCAAGGGCTCCGACTACCTCGGGGACCAGGACGCGATCGAGTTCATGTGCCGCGCCGCGCCCGAGGTGGTCTTCGAGCTCGAGCACTACGGCATGCCGTTCGACCGCAACGAGAACGGCACCATCTACCAGCGGCCCTTCGGCGGCCACTCGGCGAACTTCGGCGAGAAGTCGGTGCAGAGGAGCTCGTGCGCCGCAGACCGCACCGGCCACGCGATGCTGCACACGCTCTACCAGCGCAACGTCATGGCGAAGACGCAATTCTTCGTCGAGTGGATGGCGCTCGACCTCATCCGCGATTCCACCGGGCGCGTGCTGGGCGTGACCGCGCTCGAGATGGAGAGCGGCGAGATTTCCATCTTCCAGGCGAAGGCGACGCTCTTCGCCACCGGCGGAGCGGGCCGCATCTTCCACTCGTCCACCAACGCGTTCATCAACACCGGAGACGGCCTCGGCATGGCGGCGCGCGCCGGCATCCCGCTCGAGGACATGGAGTTCTGGCAGTTCCACCCGACGGGTGTGGCGGGCGCGGGCGTGCTCATCACCGAGGGCGTGCGCGGCGAGGGCGGCTACCTCCTCAACAAGGACGGCGAGCGCTTCATGGAGCGCTACGCGCCGAACATGAAGGACCTCGCCTCGCGCGACGTGGTCTCGCGCGCGATGGCGACCGAGATCAAGGAAGGCCGCGGGGTGGGCGAGCACGCCGACCACGTGCTCCTCAAGCTCGACCACCTCGGCCTCGAGACCATCGAGAAGCGCCTGCCGGGCATCCGCGAGATCGCGATCAAGTTCGCGAACGTGGATCCGGTGAAGGATCCGATCCCGGTGGTGCCCACGGTGCACTACCAGATGGGCGGCATCCCGACCAATTTCCACGGCGAGGTCGTGATGTGGGACGGGAGCCGCGACGTGCCCGTGCCCGGGTTCTACGCGGCGGGAGAGTGCGGGTGCGCCTCGGTGCACGGCGCGAACCGGCTCGGCACGAACTCCCTCACCGACCTCCTGGTGTTCGGCCGCAGCGCCGGCCGCGCGATGCTCGAGTACGTCCGCGGCCACGGCGCGGCGATGCCGGACCTGCCGAAGGACGCGGGCGAGCCCTCGCGCGAGCGCCTCGCGCGCCTCGATTCGCAGGCGGGCGGCGAGGACGTGAACGAGGTGCGCAACGACATCCAGCGCACCATGCAGGCGCACTGCGGCGTGTTCCGCTTCCCCGACCTCCTCGCCCAGGGCGTGGAGAAGATCAGGGCGATCTCCGAGCGCGCGAAGCGCACGCGGATCAAGGACAAGTCGAGGGTGTTCAATACCGCGCGCGTGGAGGCGCTCGAGCTCGACAACCTCATGGAGGTCGCGCGCTGCTCGATGATCTGCGCCGCCGCCCGCGAGGAGAGCCGCGGCGCCCACGACCGCGCCGATTTCCCGAAGCGCGACGACGTGGGCTGGCTCAAGCACACGCTCTGGTTGCGCGAGGGCGACCGGCTTTCGTACAAGCCGGTGCACCTGAAGCCCCTCACGGTCGAGACCTTCGTGCCGAAGGCCCGGGTCTACTGATGTCCGCGCTTGCGAAAACGCATCCCACCTCCGGCCCCTCTCCATGAAATTCCGAATCCAGCGCTACAACCCCGAGAAGGACGCGAAGCCCTACTTCCAGGACTACGACCTGGAGATCGGCCCCTCGGACCGCATGCTCCTCGACGCCCTGGTGCGCCTCAAGGCGATCGACGACACGCTCTCGCTGCGCCGCTCGTGCCGCGAAGGCGTGTGCGGCTCCGACGCGATGAACATCAACGGCAAGAACCGGCTCGCGTGCATCACCAAGCTCTCGGAGCTCGAGGAGCCGGTGGTGATCCGGCCGCTCACGTCGTTCCCGATCATCCGCGACCTCATCGTCGACATGACGTCGTTCTTCGCGCAGTACCACTCGGTGAAGCCGTACGTGATCGACGACCGGCCGCCGCCGGAGCGCGAGCGCCTGCAGTCGCCCGCGCAGCGCGAGGAGCTCGACGGCCTCTACGAATGCATCCTGTGCGCGTGCTGCTCGTCGTCCTGCCCGAGCTTCTGGTGGAACCCCGACAAGTTCGTGGGCCCCGCGGGCCTGCTGCAGGCCTACCGCTTCATCGCCGACAGCCGCGACACCGCGGCGAACGAGCGCCTCGACAACCTCGAGGATCCGTACCGCCTCTTCCGCTGCCACACGATCATGAACTGCGTCGACGTGTGCCCGAAGGGGCTCAACCCCTCGCTCGCCATCAGCAAGATCCGCACGCTGCTCGCGAAGCGGGCGGTGTAGCGGTGGCGCCATGGACGCGAGGGCACTCGAGCGGCTGCGTTGGAGGAGCCGCCGGGGATTGCTGGAGCTGGACCTGGTCTTCGACCGCTTCTGGGCTGGGCCGGGCGCGAGGATGAACGAGGAGGAGGCGGCTGCGCTCGAGGCCCTGCTGCAGCTGCCGGACAACGACCTGCTCGACGTCGTGATGGGAAGGGCCGAGGCACCGGACCTCAATTTCCGGGGAGTCGTGGACAAGCTGCGCGCGGCCTGACGGCACGCGAGGAAGGACAGACGAGATGGAAGCGAAAGGCAAGGCGATCCTCAACTACGACGGCGACAAGAAGCTGGAATTCCCGACCTATTCCGGCACCATCGGTCCGGACGTGATCGACATCCGCGCGCTCTACGGCAAGACCGGCATGTTCACGTACGACCCGGGCTTCCTCTCGACCGCGAGCTGCGCCTCGAAGATCACGTACATCGACGGCGACCAGGGCATCCTCCTCTATCGCGGCTACCCCATCGAGCAGCTCGCCGTGCACTGCGACTTCCTGGAGGTCTGCTACCTGCTGCTCTACGGGGAGCTGCCGACCGCGGAGCAGAAGGACGGGTTCGTGAAGACCGTGACGCACCACACCATGGTGCACGAGCAGCTCGCGCGCCTCTACCAGGGCTTCCGCCGCGACGCGCACCCGATGGCGGTGCTGGTGGGCGTGGTGGGGGCGCTCTCGGCCTTCTACCACGACTCGCTCGACATCAACGACCCGCAGCACCGCGAGATATCGGCGTTCCGCCTGATCGCGAAGATGCCGACCATCGTCGCGATGGCCTACAAGTACAGCATGGGCCAGCCCTTCATGTACCCGCAGAACAGCCTCAGCTACACGGGCAACTTCATGCGCATGATGTTCGGGGTGCCGGCCGAGGAATACGAGGTGAACGACGTGCTGGTGCGCGCCATGGACCGCATCTTCATCCTGCACGCCGACCACGAGCAGAACGCCTCCACCTCGACGGTGCGTCTCGCGGGCTCCTCGGGCGCGAACCCGTTCGCGTGCGCCGCCTCGGGCATCGCGTGCCTCTGGGGCCCGGCCCACGGCGGCGCGAACGAGGCGGCGCTGCAGATGCTGATCGACCTGCAGAAGGCGGGCGGCGTCGAGAAGATCGGCGAGTTCATCAAGCAGGTGAAGGACAAGAACTCGCACGTGAAGCTGATGGGCTTCGGCCACCGCGTCTACAAGAACTACGACCCGCGCGCGAAGCTCATGCAGGAGACGACGCGCGAGGTGCTCGACGCGCTCGACAAGCACAACGAGCCGCTGCTCAAGCTCGCGATGGCGCTCGAGAAGATCGCGCTCGAGGACGACTACTTCGTCTCGCGCAAGCTCTACCCGAACGTGGATTTCTACTCGGGCATCGTGCAGAGCGCGCTCGGCATCCCGACCTCCATGTTCACCTGCATCTTCGCCCTCGCCCGCACCGTGGGCTGGATCGCGCAATGGAACGAGATGATCTCGGACCCGGAGCAGAAGATCGGGCGCCCGCGGCAGCTCTACAACGGCCCGACGCAGCGCGACGTGGTGCCGATCGGCAAACGGAAGTAGGGCCCTCTCCCAGGGGAGAGGGGACAAGGTTGAAAGGAATTGTGAGATGGCAAGCCTGATGGAACAGTTCGCCGCTTCCTCCCACCTTTTCGGTGCGAATGCGCCGTTCGTGGAGGAGCTGTACGAAGCCTATCTCGCCGATCCCGGCTCCGTCGAGCCGGAGTGGCGCGCGCAGTTCGACGCGTGGCAGAAGACGGGCAACGGCAGGGACGTGGCCCACGGCCCGATCGTCGCCGCGTTCGAGCGCCTCGCGCGCGAGCACGCCGCGGCGCCCGCTCCCACGGCGGCGGCCGACGACAAGTCGCTCAAGGTGCTGCAGTTCATCCGCGCGCACCGCGTCATGGGCTCGCGCTACTCGGAGCTCGACCCGCTGAAGCGCCTGGAGCGCACGCCCGTTCCCGAGCTCGAGCTCTCGTTCTACGGCTTCACCGAGGCGGACATGGACCGCGAGTTCTCGCCGGGCAGCTGGCAGGGCCCGAGGGCCTCCTCGCCCCATCCGCAGGCCCCGATGAAGCTGCGCGACATCGTGGCCGCGGTGAAGAAGACCTACTGCGGCACGATCGGCCTCGAGTACATGTACATCTCCTCGACGGAGCAGAAGCGCTGGATCCAGCAGCGCTTCGAGGGGACGCTCTCCACGCCGAAGTTCTCCGCCGAGGAGAAGCGCTCCATCCTCGAGCGCCTCACCGCCGCCGAGACCCTCGAGCGCTACCTCCACACGCGCTACGTCGGCCAGAAGCGCTTCTCGGGCGAGGGCGGCGAGAGCATGATCCCGATGCTCGACACGCTGATCGAGAACGCCGGAGCCGCGGGCGCGAAGGAGGTGGTGATCGGCATGGCGCATCGCGGGCGCCTCAACGTCCTCGTGAACAACCTCGGCAAGATCCCCGCGGACCTCTTCTCCGAGTTCGAGGGCAAGCACGCGCACGAGCTCTCGTCGGGCGACGTGAAGTACCACCAGGGCTTCTCCTCCGACATCAGGACCGCGGGCGGCACGGTGCACCTCACGCTCGCCTTCAACCCCTCGCACCTCGAGATCGTGAACCCGGTGGTGGAGGGCTCGGTGCGCGCCCGCCAGCACCGGCGCGGCGACCACAGCGGCGACGAGGTGCTGCCGCTCCTCATCCACGGCGACGCCGCCTTCGCGGGCCAGGGCGTGGTGATGGAGACGCTCGCCCTGTCGCAGACGCGCGGCTACCGCACCGGCGGCACCGTGCACATCGTGGTGAACAACCAGATCGGCTTCACCACCTCGGACACCCGCGACGCGCGCTCCTCGCTCTACGCGACCGACATCGCGAAGATGATCGAGGCGCCCGTCTTCCACGTGAACGGCGACGATCCCGAGGCCTGCGTGATGGTCGCCGCCATCGCGCTCGAGTTCCGCCGCCGCTTCCGCAAGGACGTGGTGGTGGACCTCGTGTGCTTCCGGCGCCTGGGCCACAACGAGCAGGACGAGCCGTTCGTGACCCAGCCGCTGATGTACAAGAAGATCGCGCAGCATGCCGGCACCCGCAAGCTCTACGCGGACAAGCTCGAGCGCGAGGGCGTGGTCGCGCCCGGCTACGCCGACGAGCTGGTGACCAGCGTGCGCGCCGCCCTCGACGCGGGCAAGGGCACCAACCCGAAGATCCTCTACGGCCTGAAGCCCGCCCTCGCGATCGACTGGGCGCCCTTCATCGGCGTGGACTGGCGCCATCCGGCGGAGACGGCGGTGCCGCTCGCGAAGCTCAAGCACTACGCCGCGCGGCTCACCGACATTCCGCCGAACTTCAAGGTGCATCCCTCCGTCGAGCGGCTCCTCGCGGCGCGACGCGAGATGGGCGAGGGCAAGGCGCCCCTGGACTGGGGCATGGCGGAGAACCTCGCGTACGCCTCGCTCGTGGACGCGGGCCACCCGGTGAGGCTCTCGGGCCAGGATTCGGGCCGCGGCACCTTCGCCCATCGCCACGCGGTGCTGCACGACCAGAACCGCGAGCGCTGGGACGCGGGCGCGTACGTGCCGCTGCAGAACATCCGCGGCGGCCAGGCGAACTTCGTGGTGATCGACTCGGTGCTCTCCGAGGAAGCGGTGCTCGGCTTCGAGTACGGCTACGCGAGCGCGCAGCCCTTCGAGCTGGTGGTGTGGGAGGCGCAGTTCGGGGACTTCGCGAACGGGGCCCAGGTCGTGATCGACCAGTTCATCGCCTCGGGCGAGGCGAAGTGGGGGCGCCTGTGCGGCCTCACCATGTTCCTGCCGCACGGCTACGAGGGGCAGGGGCCGGAGCACTCCTCCGCGCGCCTCGAGCGCTACCTGCAGCTGTGCGCCGAGCACAACATCCAGGTGTGCGTCCCCTCGACGGCGGCGCAGTTCTTCCACATGATCCGCCGCCAGGTGGAGCGTCCCATGAGGAAGCCGCTCATCGTGATGACGCCGAAGATCCTGCTGCGCAAGAAGGAGGCGTCCTCGCCGATCGCGGAGCTCGCCGGCGGCGGCTTCCAGGTGATCATCCCGGAGGTGGAGAAGCTCGCGCCGAAGAAGGTGAAGCGCGTGGTCTTCTGCGCGGGCAAGGTCTACTACGACATCGCGGCGGAGCGCGCCAAGCGCGGCGTGGACGACGTCGCCATCGTGCGGATCGAGCAGCTCTATCCCTTCCCGCACGACGAGTTCAAGGCGCAGATCGACCTCTTCGCGAACGCGAAGAGCGTCGTGTGGTGCCAGGAGGAGCCCGGCAACCAGGGCGCGTGGCACCGCATCCAGCACTACCTGCTGCGCCACATGCGTCCGGACCAGGAGCTCGCCTATGCGGGCCGCGCATCGTCGGCCTCGCCGGCGGTGGGCTACATGCAGCTGCACAACGAGCAGCAGAAGGCGCTCGTCGATGCGGCATTGAGCCTCGACGCCGGAACGCGCAAGCAAGCCGCCTGAAGAAGCGACCCAGAGGACATCCGCCATGGAAGTGGAAGTCAAAGTCCCCCAGCTCTCGGAGTCGGTCTCCGAGGCGACGCTCGTCGCCTGGCGCAGGAAGCCCGGCGAGGCCGTGAAGCGCGACGAGAACCTGATCGACATCGAGACCGACAAGGTGGTGCTCGAGCTGCCCGCTCCCGCCGACGGCGTGCTCGCGAGGATCGTGAAGAACGACGGCGAGAGCGTGACGAGCGGCGACCTGATCGCCGTGATCGACACCGAGGCGAAGCCGACGGTGGCCGCGAAGCCCGCGGAGAAGCCGGCGGCCGCTCCCGCGGCGGCGACGCTCGCGGCGGGCGCCGCGGCGAAGGCCGCTTCCCCCTCGGCCGCCAAGATCGCCGCCGAGAAGGGCGTCGACACCGCGGCCGTCCCGGGTACCGGGCGCGACGGGCGCGTCACGAAAGCCGACGTGCTCTCGGCGCCCGCGGCTCCCGCCTCGACCGGCACGACCGTCTCGCCGGCAGCCCCGCCCGCGGCCCCCGCGCGCCCGTCCGCTCGCCCCGCGCCCGCGATCCAGATTCCCTCCGGTCCCCGCACCGAGCAGCGCGTTCCCATGTCGCGCCTTCGCCAGCGCGTGGCCGAGCGCCTCGTGCAGTCGCAATCCACCGCGGCGATCCTCACGACCTTCAACGAGGTCAACATGGCGCCGGTGATGGAGCTGCGCGCGCGCTACCGGGACCGGTTCGAGACGGAGCACGGCGTGAAGCTCGGCTTCATGTCGTTCTTCGTGAAGGCGGTCGTGCACGCGCTGCGCAAGTACCCGATCGTGAACGCGTCGGTGGACGGGAGCGACATCGTCTACCACGGCTACTACGACATCGGCATCGCGGTGGGAAGCGAGCGCGGCCTCGTGGTGCCGATCCTGCGCAACGCCGACCTCATGTCCATCGCGGAGATCGAGCTGCAGATCGCGGACTTCGGCCGGCGCGCCAAGGACGGCAAGATCACCATCGAGGAGCTCACCGGCGGCACGTTCTCGATCTCCAACGGCGGCATCTTCGGCTCGATGCTCTCCACGCCCATCATCAACCCGCCGCAGAGCGCGATCCTCGGCATCCACGCCACCAAGGAGCGCCCGGTGGTGGAGGACGGGCAGATCGTGATCCGGCCGATGAACTACCTCGCGCTCTCCTACGACCACCGCATCATCGACGGGCGCGAGGCGGTGCTCTCGCTCGTGGCGATGAAGGAAGCGCTGGAGGATCCGGCGCGCCTGCTGCTGGACGTCTGAGTGGCGCGCCGCAAGAAGCGCCTCACGGTCGCGGGGATCGCGTGGCGGATCTTCTTCTTCGTCGCGGGGTCCCTCTTCGTGGGCTTCCTCACGGTGTTCCTCGATGCGCAGCTCGGGATCTACCTGCCGCGCCACTTCGCGGTGTCGCTCGCGGTGGGCATCGCGGTCGCGGTCACCTTCTGGCTGCTGCGGCTGCTCAAGCACCCGCCGCTGCTGCTGCGCGACGTTCCGCCGCTCGCCGCGGGCATCTGCGCGGGGTTGGGCGTGCACATCGCGCGCTTCTGGCTGAGATAACGGACCTTCCATGGCACAGGCATTCGACGTCGTCGTGATCGGCGCGGGACCCGGCGGCTACATCGCCGCGATCCGCGCCGCGCAGCTCGGTTTGAAAACCGCGTGCATCGAGGGGTGGCGCAACGCGAAGGGCGAGCTCGCCCTGGGCGGCACCTGCCTCAACGTGGGCTGCATCCCCTCCAAGGCGCTGCTCGCCTCCTCCGAGGAGTACGAGAAGGTCTCCCGCCACCTCGAGCCCCACGGCATCGGCGTCTCCGGCGTGAAGCTCGACGTCGCGAGGATGCAGTCGCGCAAGGAGGCGATCGTCGCCAAGATGACGAAGGGGATCGAGTTCCTCTTCAAGAAGAACAAGGTGACGTGGCTGCAGGGCTTCGGGCGCTTCACCGGGCGCGACGGCGAGGGCTACGCCATCGAGGTCTCCGGCGTGGGCGAGGCGCAGGCGGTCACGGCGAGGCACGTGATCGTCGCGACCGGCTCCCGGGTGCGGCAACTGCCCGGGGTCACGATCGACAACGAGACCGTGTGCGACAACGTGGGTGCGCTTGCGCTGCCCGCGGTGCCGAAGCGCCTCGGCGTGATCGGCGCGGGCGTGATCGGCCTGGAGCTGGGAAGCGTGTGGCGCCGGCTCGGCGCCGAGGTGACGATCCTCGAGGCGCTGCCCACGTTCCTCGGCGCCTGCGACGAGGCGGTCGCGAAGGAGGCGTGGAAGCAGTTCACCCGCAACCAGGGCCTCGACATCCGCCTGGGCGTGAAGATCGGCAAGGTCTCCGCGAAGAAATCGGGCGTGACGGTGGAGTACACCGACGACAAGGGCGCCGCGCAGAAGCTCGAGTGCGAGAAGCTCGTGGTCTCGGTGGGGCGCGTGCCGAACACCGAAGGGCTCGGCTGCGAGGCGATCGGGCTCAGGGTCGACGCGCGCGGCTTCATCGAGGTGGACGAGCGCTGCCGCACGGCGTTGCCGAACGTCTACGCGATCGGCGACGTGGTGCGCGGGCCGATGCTCGCCCACAAGGCCGAGGACGAGGGCGTGATGGCCGCCGAGCTCATCGCCGGCCAGAAGCCGCACATCGACTACGCGTCGATCCCGTGGATCATCTACACCAATCCCGAGATCGCGTGGGTGGGGATGGGCGAGCAGCAGGCGAAATCCGCGGGCCATGCGGTGAAGACCGGGCAGTTCCCGTTCTCCGTCAACGGCCGTGCGCTCGGGCTCGAGGAGCCGGTCGGCTTCGCCAAGGTGGTCGCCGACGCGGCGACCGACCGCGTGCTGGGCGTGCACATCATCCACGCGCGGGCCTCCGACATCATCCAGGAGGGCGTCACCACCATGGAGTTCGCCGGCGCCGCCGAGGACATCGCGCGCATCGTCCACGCCCACCCCACGCTTTCCGAGGTGGTGAAGGAAGCGGCGCTCAATGTCGAGAAGCGGTCGTTGAACATGTAGCGGACGAAAGGCCATGAAAGCGCCGATGTCCGCCGATCCAACGCCGATTCCCGCCGATGAAGACGGGAAGACGGCTTTCGCGCCCATGGAACGGATGAGCGAAAAGGCACGGCTCGCTGCATTCCGTTATCGGCGGCCATCGGCGCTGGATCGGCGTTCATCGGCGCTTCCAAAGACTTTCGTATCTTGAATGCACGCCCTCTCTGAAATCCCGATCCCCGAGAACGGCCGCGACGAGGAGGTCGAGGCCGGCGATTTCTCCGGGCCGCTCGAGTGGTACTGGAGCTTCAGCCAGCGCGACGATTTCGAGACCGACAGCGCGCAGCTCGAGGTGGTGGAGAAGCTGCAGCGCCTCTTCGAGGAGCTCGAGGAATACCGCCTCTACCGCCAGGGAAAGATCAACCGCCTCGTGACGAACCTGGGCGGGGGCAGGCGGCCGCCGCGCGGCGTCTACATCTGGGGCGGCGTCGGGCGCGGAAAGTCGCTCATGATGGACGCGTTCTTCAAGGTGTCGCGCCACCGGCGCAAGCGCCGCGTCCACTTCCACGAGTTCATGCGCGAGATCCACGCGCGCATGCGGGCGCTCTCCGGGCAGGAGGACCCGCTCGACGCGATCTCGACCGAGATCTCGCGGGAGCTGCGCATCCTCGCCTTCGACGAGTTCCACGTGAGCGACATCGCCGACGCGATGATCCTCGGGCGCCTGCTCGAGCTGCTGGTGCAGAAGGGCGTCGTGCTGGTGATGACCTCCAACTACCGCCCCGACGAGCTCTACCCGAACGGGCTGCAGCGCGCGCGGTTCCTCCCCGCGATCGAGGTCCTCAAGCGCGAGCTCGACGTGGTGCACCTGGGCGGGGCCACCGACCACCGCCGCCGCCTCCTCGACACGCTGAGCGTCTACTACACGCCGCTCGATGCGGGCGCCGACGCGCACCTCGCGCATTTCTTCGAGGCGATGACCAAGGCGACCTACGCCGAGCACGGCGCGATCGAGGTGGGCGGCCGGCCGCTCGCGTTCCGCCGGCGCGCGAAGGGCGTGATCTGGGTGGACTTCGCCGAGCTCTGCGAGAAGCCGCGCTCGCAGGTGGACTACCTCGAGATCGCGGGCGCCTACCATACCGTGCTCGTGTCGGACGTGCCGCGCCTGGGCCGCGAGCAGCTCGACGCCGCGCGCCGCCTCACC
>DATIVM010000372.1:0-3023 GCA_035465975.1 Usitatibacter sp. | reverse complement strand
CTTGCCCACGCTCAGGATGTCGAAGGAGAACGAGCTGGGCATCTGCACGACGTTCAGCTGCTTGCCGAGGTCGTTCAGGTACAGGAACGTGCGCCGCAGGGCATGGTCGACGGCCACGGCCGTGGCCCGCATGCTTTCCGTGCGGTCGACGTCCTGCGCCTTGAGCGCGTCCGCCTGTTTCTTAAGATCGTCTAAGAGTCCCACGGAACCCTCCTGAGATTCCGGCAGTCCGGGCGGATTCTAACGTATGATCGCGGCGAGAACCAAAGGGTCGGAGCCCGTTTTTCCATTTCAAATGAAGGCTGTGCTCGCCTTCGACCAGGGCACCACCAGCTCGCGCGCCATCGCCTTCGGGCGTGACGGACGCATCCTGGGGATGGCCCAGCAAGAATTCCGCCAGATCTTTCCCCAGCCCGGCTGGGTCGAGCACGACGCGATGGAGATCTGGGAGAGCCAGAAGGCGGTCGCCTCCCAGGCGATCGGCCTCGCCCGCCTCGCGCCGGGGGACATTGCCGCCTACGGGATCGCCAACCAGCGCGAGACCACGGTGCTCTGGGAGCGCGCCACGGGGCGGCCGGTGCACAACGCCATCGTCTGGCAGGACCGACGCACCGCGTCGCGATGTGACGAGTTGCGACAGGAGGGCCGCGAGCCGTTGATCGCGCGCAAGACCGGCCTCTTGCTGGATCCCTACTTCTCCGGCACCAAGCTCGCGTGGCTGCTCGACAACGTGCCCGGCGCACGGAAACGCGCCGAGGCGGGCGAGCTCGCCTTCGGCACGGTGGATACGTGGCTCGCCTGGCAGCTCTCCGGCGGACGCGCGCACGTGACCGATGCGAGCAACGCATCGCGCACGCTGCTCTTCGACATCCACGCGCTCGACTGGGACGACGAGCTCCTCGCGCTCTTCCGCATCCCGCGCGCGGTGCTGCCGCGCGTGGTGGCCTCGAGCGGTGCGCTCGCCGAGGCGGCATGCGAGGGGCTGCCCGCCGGAATCCCCATCGCGGGCCTGGCCGGCGACCAGCAATCGGCGCTCTTCGGCCAGGCCTGCCACCGGCCCGGGATGGCGAAGAACACCTACGGCACCGGATGCTTCGTGCTCATGAACACCGGGGATCGCCCGGCCGCCTCGAAGTCGGGCCTCGTCGCCACGGTCGGCTGGCACGGGGCGCGCGACACCGTCTATGCGCTCGAAGGCAGCGTCTTCATCGCCGGCGCGGCGATCCAGTGGCTGCGCGACGGGCTCGGCATCATCGGCCGCGCCTCGGAGATCGACGCCCTCGCCTCGAGCGTGCCGGACACGGGCGGCGCGCATTTCGTCCCCGCGCTCTCGGGGCTCGGCGCGCCGTACTGGGATCCCCATGCGCGCGGGGCGATCCTCGGCATCACGCGCGGCACCACGCGCGCGCACCTCGCGCGCGCCACGCTCGAGGCGATCGCGTTCCAGAGCGCGGAGCTGATCGAGGCGATGGCGGCCGATTCGGGCATCGCGCTCACCGAGCTGCGCGTGGACGGCGGGGCCGCCGCGAGCAACCTGCTCCTGCAGGTGCAGGCCGACCTCCTCGGCGTGACGGTGGTGCGCCCGAAGGTGACCGAGACCACCGCGCTCGGCGCCGCCTATCTCGCGGGGCTCGGCGTCGGCTTCTGGAAGGACGAGGGCGAGATCGCGGCGCTCTGGTCGCGCGAGCGCGAGTTCGAGCCGCGCATCCGGCGCGGCGAAGCGCAGGCGCGGCTCGGCGAATGGAAGCGTGCGGTGGAACGCTCGCGCGCGTGGGCGCGCGATGCATGAGGCGGCCCTAGGCGCCCGGCTCGATGCGCAGGAAATGCCGCCGGTAGTGCTTCAGCTCCTCGATCGACTCGTAGACGTCGGCGAGCGCCTCGTGGCGCCCCTCCTTGGCGACTCCCTGCAGCACCTCCGGTCGCCAGCGCCGCGCGAGCTCCTTGAGCGTGGAAACGTCCACGATGCGGTAGTGCAGGTACTGCTCGAAGATCGGCATGTAGCGCGCCATGAAGCGCCGGTCCTGGTGCACGGTGTTGCCGCAGAGGGGTGCGGTGCGCGGGCCGACGATGGGCTTCAGGAACTCCACGAGCCGCGCCTCGACCTCCGCCTCGTTGAACGTGGAGGCGCGCACCTTGTCCACGAGCCCGGACTTGCCGTGCGTCGCCTTGTTCCAGGAATCCATCCCCTCCAGCACCTCGTCGGCCTGGTGAAGCACGTAGACCGGCGCCTCGGCGATGGTGTTGAGGTCCGCGTCGGTGACGACCATCGCGACCTCGAGAATGCGGTCGCGCTCGGGAACGAGGCCCGACATCTCCATGTCTATCCAGACCAGCGGGGTCCTGTCCTGAGTGACTTGTGCCATGAGATCCGAGAGTCGCGCGAGCCGTCGATTGTGTCACGGCGCCTAGCCATTCTCCAAACACCGTGAGCGCCGACGCCTTCTCCGCGGTCTTCGCCGCCTTCGTCATCGCCGCCCTCGCGTGGCGGACCTGGCTCGGCCTTCGCCAGGCGCGGCACGTGGCGCGGCATCGCGACCAGGTGCCGCCCGACTTCGCCGCGGTGATCCCGCTCGAGGCGCACCGCAAGGCGGCGGATTACACGTTGGACAAGCAGCGCCTGGGAATGATCGAGACGTGGTTCGTGGACGGCCTGGTCCTGCTGGCGCTCACGATCGGCGGCGGCGTGGCGGCGATCGACGCGCTTTCCGGGCGCCTGCTCGGCGCGGGGCACCTGCGCGAGCTCGCCACCGTGTTCGGCGTGATGTTCGCGAGCGCGCTCGCCACCCTGCCCTTCGAGGCGTACCGGACGTTCGTGATCGAGACGCGGCACGGCTTCAACCGGACCACGCCGGCGCTCTTCTTCGCCGACCTGCTGAAGGGCGCGCTCCTCGCCGCGATGCTCGGCACGCCGCTCCTCCTCGCGATCTTCTGGCTGGTGGCGGCAACCGGCACCTACTGGTGGCTCTACACGTGGCTCGCGTGGATCGTCTTCACGCTCGCCCTCGTCACCATCTTCCCGCGCT
>DATIVM010000371.1:0-9385 GCA_035465975.1 Usitatibacter sp. | reverse complement strand
GCATCAAGAACGCCGCGTACCTCCTCGCGCGCTTCGGCTGATCGGGGCGCCCGTGAGAAACGCCCTCATCGCCTTCGCCTTCGTCCTCGGCGGCTGTGCGGCCGGAAGCGACGTTCAATCGATGCACGCCATGCATGCGGGAATGGCCGCCCCGCCGCCGGACACGCGGGAAGCGGTGCGCTTCCCGCAGCCGCTGCGCTTGCACACGCTCGCCAACATGCGCGACCACCTCGCTACCCTCGAGCGCATCCAGGACGCCCTCGGCCGCGGCGCCTACGACGAGGCGTCGAGCCTCGCCGAGAGCCGGCTGGGTCTCTCGTCGCTCGAGGCCCACGGCGCCCACGAGGTGGCGCCCTACATGCCGAAGGGCATGCAGGAGGCGGGCACCGCGATGCACAGGGCGGCGAGCCGCTTCGCGATCGAGGCCACGAACGCCGGCGCGACCGGCGACCCGAAGCCCGCCATCGCCGCGCTCGGCCGGCTCACCGCGCAGTGCGTGGCCTGCCACGCGGCCTACAAGCTCGAATGAGGCGCGGCCGCGCGCGGCCCGGGCGCGAGCATCGGCAGCGCGTGCCGCGGAACGACGATCCCGCCGTCGCGCGCCACCACGATCTCGCCGGGCGCGAGCGCGCGCCAGCCAGGCTCGGCGGTGAGCGGCACGCTCGCGAAGAGCACGACCCGCTGCTGCGCCGCCTCCGCGGTGATGGAAAGGCCGTCCGCCTCGAACGATCCGCCCGCGCGCTCGCAGCGCCGCGTGAGCAGGTGCAGCCCGGGCGGCGCGATGCGGCCGTCGGCTTGCTTGCGCTCGTGCGCGTGCGCGACGAGCACGTCGCCGTCGGCGTAGAGGAAGTTCGCCGGACCGAGCGCGCGCAGCTCCGCGGCGAAGGCGGCGACGATCGCGAGGCGCGCCTCGAGGGGCGGCGGCCCGCCCGCGGCGGACCACGCGGGGCGCAGCCGCGCGAGGAGCGCGCAGAAGGCGTACTCGGAGTCGCTCTCGCCCACCGGCCGCTCGCAGCCGAGCGCGAGGCGGGCGTGCAGGCGCGCGCGGTCGAGGTCGCCGTTGTGCGCGAAGACGTGCATCGCGCCGCCCAGCTCGCGAGCGAACGGCTGGCAATTGCGAAGCGCGTGCGCGCCCTGCGTGGCGCGCCGGATGTGGCTCACGGCGATGCGCGTCTGGAACGGGTGCGCCTCGATGAAGCGCACGCACGCGCTCGAGGCGGCCGGCTCCTCTTCCTTCACCAGGCGCACGTCGCCGCCCGCGTACCACGCGATGCCCCAGCCGTCCTTGTGGGGGCCCGCGAGCCCGCCATGGCGCGAGAACTCCTCGAGGGAGTAGCGCAGGGTCGCCGGGTGGCGCGCCGAAAGGCCGAGAAGCTCGCACATGGAGCGATCATCGCGCGGCCGCCCGCGCGCCCCTTGACCCCGGGCAAGCCGCACCCAAATCCCCTGTAGGATGAGCCCTTGCGGAACCCTCCGCCCAAACGACCCCAATGAGTGCACCCATCAACTACCTCGCCGAAGATTTCGCCGTCGCGCCGCAGCTCACCGCGGACCACATCCGCGCGCTCGCCGCGCACGGCTTCCGCAGCGTCGTGAACAACCGCCTCGAGCACGAGCCGGGCCAGCCGCCCGAGGGGGAGCTGCGCGCCGCGGCCGCCGAGGCGAACCTGCACTACGAGCGGCTGCCCGTGAATCCGGCGCAGATCACCCTCGAGGACGTCGCGCGCTTCGCGGAGCTGATCGAGCGCCTGCCGCGGCCCATCGTCGCGTTCTGCCGCAGCGGCTCGCGCTCGAGCATCCTGTATCGCGCCGTGGCGGAGGGCGTGCACCGCAGGATGGCGCGATGAGCCATGCGCACGACCCGGCGCAGCTCGAGCGCTGGAACGGCCGCTTCTCGGCCGAGGGCTACCTCTTCGGCAAGGCGCCCAACGCGTTCCTCGCGAGCCAGCGCGAG
Organism: Usitatibacter sp.; assembly: GCA_035465975.1. Classification (GTDB taxonomy): domain Bacteria; phylum Pseudomonadota; class Gammaproteobacteria; order Burkholderiales; family Usitatibacteraceae; genus Usitatibacter. The sequence goes on along the minus strand of DATIVM010000371.1, from coordinate 7,431 downwards.
CGCCTGCATCCCGGAATGCGCGCGCTTTCGATCGCCGACGGCGAGGGCCGCAACAGCGTGTGGCTCGCGCAGCAGGGATTGCGCGTCACCGCGTTCGATTTCTCCCCGGTGGCCGTGGCGAAGGCGCGCGAGCTGGCGAAGGAAGCGGGCGTCGAGGTGGACCACCGGGTGTGCGACATCTTCCGCTGGGACTGGGACGCGGCGCTGTACGACGTGGTCGCCGGGATCTTCTTCCAGTTCCTCGCCCCGGCGCAGCGCGCGGAGGTGTTCGCGGGGATGCGGCGGGCGCTCGCGCCGGGCGGCCTGCTCCTCATCCAGGGATACCGGCCCGAGCAGATCGGGCACGGCACCGGCGGGCCGTCCGACGCGGACCGGCTCTACACCGAGGCATTGCTGCGCGAGAGCTTCGCCGCGCTCGAGATCCTGCACCTGCGCTCGCACGACGACGTCGTCGACGAGGGCACGGCGCATCGCGGCATGTCCGCCCTCATCGACCTCGTGGCGCGGCGGCCGCGCTGAGCTTGCGCGGGTCGGGCGGCCGCTCGTGGCCGTCCATGAACGCCGCGACGTCCCACGCGTCCTGCTCCGAAAGGGTGCCGCCCTTGCCGAGCGGCATGTTCCTGCGGATGAACGCCGCGGCCGTCGCCACGTTGTGCATGCCCGCGCCCGCGTTGAAGGACTGCGGCCCCCAGAGCGGCGGGAACGCGTAGCGCGCGCCCGCCTTCGTCCCCTGCCCGTCGGCCCCGTGGCAGATCGCGCAGTTCGCCGCGAACACGTCCGCCCCGCGCTTCGCGTCCGGCGGCTTCGCCGGCTTCCCGAGCTTCGGATAGCCGCGGCCCTCGAGCTCGGCGCCGGTCGGCGCGCCCTGGGCAAGCCAATAGCTGTACGCCACGAGCGCGATCATCTCCTCGCTGTCGTAGGACGGCGCCTGGCCGTTCATGCTGAAGCGGAAGCAGCCGGCGAGCCGGTCCTCGAAGCTGTTCACCTTCCCGTTCTTCGAGCGATAGGCGGGGAAGCGCGTGTAGGCCGCCCATAGCGGCGCGGAATCCGCAAGGCGCCCCGCGTCCAGGTGGCAGTTCTCGCAGTTGAGGCCGTTGCCCACGTAGCGCTTGGCGTAGCGCTGGGTGTCGGTGAAGATCGCGCGGCCGAGGCGCACCGCCGCGCCGAAGGGACCGCCGGGCATCGCCGCCTCGGGCGGCGGCCGGAACGCGACCGGCTTCGGCGGCACCGCGCCCGCGGAATTCTCGGCGGGCTCGCCCGCATCGGGCGGCGGAAGGCTCGCGGCGGGCTTCTGCTGGCTCGCTGCCGGCAGCGCGAGGGCGACGCCGAGGGCCGCCGCCGCGAGCGCGAGCAGCGCGCCCGGCGCCGCGCGAGGCGGCGGGAATCGGGAAGGACGCGTGGATCCCATCGCGGCCTCGTCAGCGCAGCGACGCGAGCCAGCCGGCCACGACGTCGATCTCGGAATCGGGAAGGTGGTCCGCCACGCTCTTCATGAGCCCCTGCGCATCGTTGGCGCGCGCGCCGCTCTTCCAGTCGCGCAGCTGCTTCGACGTGTACGTCGCGCCCTGCCCCGCGATCGCGGGGAAATGCGGCGCGATGCCGCGTCCGCCTTCGCCGTGGCACTTGAAACAGCCCGGCACGCCATGGTCCCAGTCCCCGCGCAGCGCGATGCGCTCGCCGTCGCTCTTCGGCGTGTCGTCGAAGCTCACGCGCGCGGCGGTCCCCGGCAGGCTCGAGAAGTAGTCCGCCGCGTCGCCGAGCTGCTTCTCGTCCAGCGCCTTCGCGACGGGCTCCATCACCGGGTTGTGGCGGCGCCCGGCGCGGAAATCCCGGAGCTGCTTCACGAGGTACGCGCGCCCCTGGCCGGCGCGACGCGGGAAGCCCGCCTGCGGCTGGCCCTCGCCTTGCGCGCCATGGCACGTGGAGCAGGCGCCGACGCCGCCGGGAGCGCCGGATGTCGCGAGCTCGCGCCCGGCGCCGGCGTCGGCACGGCAGGCCGGCGCCGCGAGCGCGGCGCACGCGCCGAGAAGGAACGCGAACGCCCCGCGCGCCGCGGCGCGCCTCGCGTCCCCGCGACGCAGTTGCCGGTGAAACGTAACGATTGCCACGGAAAGAGGAACGGATCGCGCCGGAAAGGCCCGATTCGGGCCGACCCGCCTCCCGCAGCAAGAAGGGTGCCGATCCGGCCGCGCATCACCGCGCGGCACTGCGCTCCCTCGCTTCGAACGCCGCGAGCGCCGCGCGGATCTGCGGCATGCGGCTGCGCGTGTAGGTCTCGGCCGTGGACATCACGCGCCGCCGGTACGACTCGCTGAAGCCCGCGTAGTAGCCGATGTCGGGATGCAGCAGCACGTCGGCGTACGGCGCCTCGGCCTTCACCTGCCGCGCGCGGCGAGCATCCTTGTCGATCCACGCCTGCGGCACGCCCGGCGGAGTGGTCTCGGGATAGGCGGAGACGTCCACCGCGATCACGAATTGCGCGCCGAGGGCGCGCGCGGCGCGGATCGGCACCGGGCTCAGCTCGTCGCCGTCCGCGTACATGTCGGCGCCGATGCGCACCGGCTCGAAGTTGTCGGGGTCGGCGGCCGAGGCGCGCACGGCGAGCCCCGCGTCCCCGCGATCGAACAGCACGAGCCGGTGGTCCGAGAGCCGCGTGACCGCGACCCCGACCGGGATGCGCAGCTCCTCGAGCGTGCGCCCGCCGAGCTTGCCGTTCACGTATCCCTGGATCGGCTCGCCCGTGGCGCGCTTCCTCAGCAGCTCGCGCAGCTCGTAGAAGCGCAGCATGTTGAGCCCGCCGGCGAGGCGCTCGAGTGCGCCGGCGTCATACCCCCCGGCGTATAGGACCCCGACCATCGCGCCCACGCTCGAGCCCACCACGAGGTCGGGCCGGATGCCCATCTCCTCGAGCACCTTCAGCACGCCGACGTGCGCGAAGCCGCGCGGGCCGCCCGAGCCCAGCACCAGCGCGATGCGCGGCGGCGGGCCCGCGAGCGGCTCGAAGCGCGGCAGCCGCGCGGCGGGCACCGAATCGCGCGCGAGGCCGCAGCCGGCGACCAGCAGCGCGCCGGCGAGCGCGGCGCTCGCCGCGGTCGCGGCCCATCGGGAGCGGCCCATGACGCGGGTCATCGGGAATTCCTTCCGCAAGCGGGGACGAGCGATGCCACGCTTATAACCCGCGCGTTGACCGTCATCAACATGCCGGGGGAGCGCCGGCCGAGAATCGAATGCGGAGGCTCGCCATGGACCTGCTCGGTTTCGCCCGCGGACCGGCGCTCGCGTTCGCGGTTTCACTGTTCGTGCTGGGTGCCGCATGGCGCCTGTTCGGGCTGCTCCGCTACCGCGCCGCGCGCGAGCTCTCGGCGCCCCGCGCTTCGGCTTCGCGCATCGCCGGCGCGACGCTCGCGCGGCTCTGGCCGAGCACGACGTTGCATCGCGCGACGCCGGCGCTCAGCGTGAACGCCCTCGCGTGGCACCTCGCGCTCGCCGTCGTGGTGCTGGGCTTCGTGCCGCACATCCAGTTCGTGAAGCACCTCACCGGCTTCTCGTGGCCCGCGGTCCCCGGATGGGTGTTCGGCGTCGCGGTCGCCGTGTGCTTCTACGGGCTGCTGTTCGCGCTCATGGCGCGGCTCGCTTCTCCCGTGACGCGGCGCCTTTCGCGCTTCGACGACTACGCGAGCTGGGGGGTGACGGTGCTGCCCTTCCTCACCGGCATGGCCGCGATCTACCTGCCGCTCGATGCCGCCTATCCGTGGCTGCCGGACCGGCCCGGCGCGGTGGCGATCCACCTGCTCTCGGCGGAACTGCTGCTCGCATGGCTGCCGTTCGGCAAGCTCGGCCACGCGTTCCTCGTCTTCGTCTCGCGCGGCGCCACGGCCGCGGCGTTCGCGCGCAAGGGAGCGGCGCTATGAACGACCTCAGCCAGCGTCCCGCCCCGGTCCGCACGGACGAGGAGCGGCTCGAGGCGGCGCGGGCGAGCGTGCGCGCGGACCTCACGCGGCGCGCGGCGCTGCACCTCGAGGCCTGCATCCATTGCGGGCGCTGCGCCGAAGCGTGCCCCTTCTTCCTTGCGACCGGGGACGCGCGCTACACGCCGGCGCTGAAGCTCGAGCCGCTGCGCAGGATGGTGCGCGCGGAGCGCCTGGTCGCGCCGTTCGGCCGCCGCGCCGACTCGCTCTCGCTCGCCGATCTCGAGGCATGGCAGCCGCTGGTCTACGATTCCTGCACGATGTGTGGACGGTGCACGCTCGCCTGCCCCATGGCGATCGACGTCGCGGCGCTCGTCTCGATCGCCCGCCGTGCGCTCTTCGCGGCCGACCTCGCGCCGCCGGACCTCGCCGCCGTCGCCGAGCGCGCCCACCGCGAGGGAAGCCCGCTGGGCGTGACGCCGCAGGTCCTGCGCGAGCGCCTGGCGTGGATCGCCGACGAGCACGAGGTCGGGATTGCGCTGGACGCCGCGCGCGCCGACGTGCTGCTCACGCTGTCCTCCATCGAGGTGATGAAGTATCCCGAGTCCGTGGCCGCGATGGCGCGCGTCCTGCAGCGCGTGGGGATACCCTGGACGGTATCCACCCGCGGCTACGAGGCCACCAACTTCGGCATGCTCGCCGGCGCCGCGGCGTGGCAGCGGGACGCGACGCGCAGGCTCGTGGAAGCGGCGAAGGCCTGCGGCGCGCAGGTGGTCCTGGTGCCGGAATGCGGGCACGCATACTCGGCCCTGCGCTGGCAGGGGGCCGCGATGGCCGGGGCGCCGCTCCCCTTCCGCGTGCTGCACATCGCCGAGTACATCGCCGAGCACCTCGCGACCGGGCGCCTCCGCGTGCGTCACGCGGACGGCTCCGCGACGTTCCACGACCCGTGCCAGATCTCGCGGCGCGGCGGCGCCACGGCGGCCCCGCGCGCGGTGATGGCGGCGCTCGGCCTCGAGCCGCGCGATCCGGAAGCGAGCGGCGACCTGGGCTTCTGCTGCGGCGGGGGCGGCGGCGTGAGCGCCAACCGCCGTGCCGATCCGCTGCGCTACGCGACCACCGCGATCCGCCTGCGCCAGCTCGGCGCGCCCGCGGCCGACCGCGTGCTCACCAGCTGCGCGAATTGCCGGCAGACCTTCGACGACGCGCAGGCGCACGATGCGGGAGGGCCGAAGGTGGGAAGCCTCGTCGAGCTGGTGGCGAAGAGTCTCGAATAACGGGTCGCCGGCGTGCGACAGCACTGCCCGAACGTGTTGAGCGGCCGCCACGAACGGTTGCGGCTTGCACCGATCGCCTCCCGGTCCGCTCCAACACGGTTCCCGATTCCGGCCCGCGCTTGACAGCGCGGGCTTTCATATTAGACTTCGCTAATATTTAACATGCGGAGGAGCCGTCCATGAACCACGACAAGGAACTCGACGCGCGCGGGCTCAACTGCCCGCTGCCGATCCTGCGCGCCCGCAAGGCGCTCAACGAGATGACCAGCGGCCAGGTGCTGCGCATCGTCGCGACCGATCCGGGCTCGGTGAAGGATTTCGAGGCGTTCGCCAAGCAGACCGGCAACGCCCTGCTCTCGCAATCGGCCAACGACAAGGAATTCACGTTCCTGATGCAGAAGAAGTAGGCGCGCGGTGACCCGCAAGCGGCATCCGGCCGTGTTCGTGGGCCACGAGATCTACCGCCAGGCCGCCTACGGCAACCTGCATCCGCTCGCCATCCCGCGCGTCGAGGCAGTGGTGGACCTGTGCCGCGCGCTCGGCTGGCTCGGCCCCGGCGAATACGAGGCGAGCCCGCGCGCGAGCGAAGCGCAGCTCGCCCGCTTCCACGATCCCGCCTATGTCGCCGCGCTGCGCGAGGCATCCGCGAGCGGGCGGGTGGCGGCCGAGGTCCGCGAGCGCCATCGCATCGGCACCATGGAGAATCCCCTCTTCGCCGGCGTGTTCGAGCGCGCCTCGACCAGCGTCGGCGGATCGATCCGCGCCGCCGAGCTCGCGCTCGAGGGCCGCGCCGCCTACCATCCCGCGGGCGGCACTCACCACGGCCGCCCCGGGCACGCGAGCGGCTTCTGCTATTTCAACGACCCGGCGTTCGCGATCCTCACGCTGCTCGACGCGGGGATCGCGCGCGTGGTCTACGTGGACCTCGACGCGCACCACGGCGACGCGGTGCAGGACGCCTTCGCGGCCGACCCGCGCGTGCGGACGATCTCCATCCACGAGGACGGCCGCTGGCCCCACACCGGCGCCGCGGAGGACACGGGCGAGGGACGCGCGTGCAACCTGCCGGTGCCGCGCGGATTCCACGACGCGGAGCTGCGGCTGCTGATGGAGGACGTCGTGCTGCCCCTCGCGGAGCGCGCGCGGCCCGAGGCGGTCGTGCTCACCTGCGGCGGCGACGCGCTCGCCGGCGACCCGCTCGCGAGCATGGCGCTTTCGAACGTCGCGCTGTGGGACGCGGTCCAAGCCTGCGCGGCGCTCGCGCCCGCGGCGGTGGTGCTCGGCGGCGGCGGATACAATCCGTGGACGCTCACGCGCTACTGGAGCGGGCTGTGGGCGCGGCTCGCCGGGCACGCGATCCCCGCAACGCTTCCGCAGGCGGCGCGCCCGGTGCTCGAGCGCCTTACCTGCGACCTGGTGGACGAGGAAGACATGAGACCCGAATGGCTCGCGACGCTGGCCGACGAACCCGCCGAGGCGCCGGTGCGCGCCGCGCTCCTTTCCCTTCGCGACGCGGCGCTCGCGCGCGCCGGGCTCTCGCGGGCGGCGGCATGAGCGGCTGGCTCGAGCGGCTCTCCGCGATCGAGGAGCTGGAGGACGCGCCGCTCGACGCCGCGCTCCTCGCCGAGCTCGAGCGCGCGAGCGCCGGCGCCCCGGTGCGCGAGATCCGCTTCTCGACGCCCACCTTCAAGTCGTACTCGAGCTGCGACGTGAACGGCTGCGGCAAGAACGCCTTCCCCGCCTTCTCGATCACCGCCGGCGCCTGCGGGCTCAACTGCGACCACTGCCAGGCGAAGATCCTCGAGCCGATGATCCCCGCGACGAGCCCCGAGATGCTCGAAGCGAAGGTGCGCGCGATGATCGCGAGCGACGACCTGCGCGGCTTCCTGCTCTCGGGCGGGTCGAGCCGGCGGAACGAAATTCCCTACGAGCGCTACATGCCGGTGATCGAGCGGCTGAAGCGCGACTTCCCGCACCTCAGGATCGCGATCCACTCCGCGCTCACCGACGCGCGGCGCGCGAAGTCGATGGAGTCGGCGGGCGTGGACACCGCGATGATGGACGTGATCGGCGCCGACGAGACGATCCGCGAGGTCTACCACCTCGACCGGCCGGTCGAGGATTTCGAGGCGACGCTCGAGTCGCTCTGCTCCACCTCCATGCAGGTCGTGCCGCACATCGTGATCGGCCTGCATTACGGGCGGCTGCTGGGCGAGGCGCGCGCGCTCGACATCGTCGCGCGCCAT
>DATIVM010000370.1:0-9560 GCA_035465975.1 Usitatibacter sp. | reverse complement strand
TTGAGCTGCGCGATGGCGGCGCTCTCGCGATCGCCGAGCTCCCCGGCGGCGGCGAGGACCGCGCGGTAGAGCGGCGCGGCGAGGTCGGGCCGGCCCTCGACGCGATGCAGCTGCGCGAGGGCGTTGCGCGCGGCGGCGAGGTTGCGCGCGTCGCCCCGTTCCTCGGCGAGCGCGAGCGCCTCGCGCAGGCTCGCCCGCGCCGCTTCGATGTCTCCCTCGCCCAGCCGCGACATCCCGAGCGGCTGCAGCACCCGCGCGATCGCCTCGGCGTCGCCCAGCTCGCGCGCGATCGACAGGCTCTCCTCGAGGCATTCGCGCGCCTCGCGATACTCGCCGCGGTAGAAGCGCAGCTGTCCCGCCTCGTAGAGCGCACGCCGGCGCACCGGGCCGCGGCGCAGCGCCTCGGGGCGCGCGAGCAGCTCGAGATAGAGGCGCAGGCCGAGCTGGAGCAGCCCGCGGTTGAGCCAGTAGAACTTGATCGCGCTCAGCATCTCGAACGCCGCGTGCGCGTCGCCGCCCTCGCGTGCGCCCCACGCGTGGGCCGCGAGCAGGTTCTCGCGCTCGGCGTCGAGCCGCGCGAGCCCGTGCGCCTGGTCCGCGCCGAAGAGCTCGGCGCCCGCCCGAGCCGCGAACGCGGCGAAGTGCCGCAGGTGCGCGTCGCGCGTGCGCGCGGCCTCGCCCGATTCCTCGAGCCGCTCCAGGGCGTATTCGCGCACCGTTTCGAGGAGGCGATAGCGCTCCGAGGCCGCGTCGTGCTCCACCAGCGATTTCTCGACGAGGCGCGCGAGGACGTCGAGCACGTCGCGCGCGGACAGCGGCGGGCCGGCCGCGATCGCCTCCGCGGCCTCGAGCGCCCAGCCTCCCGAGAAGACGGCGAGCCGGCGGAACAGGGCGCGCTCGTCCGGGGCGAGCAGCTCGTGGCTCCAGTCGATCAGGGCGCGCAGCGTCTGCTGGCGCGGCATCGCGCTGCGGTCGCCGGCGGCGAGGAGCTGCAGGCGGTCGTCGAGGCGCGCGGCGATCGCCTGGGCCGAAAGCATCCTCACGCGCGCCGCGGCGAGCTCGAGCGCGAGCGGAATGCCGTCGAGGCGGCGGCAGATGTCGGCGATGGCGGCCGCATCGGCCTCGTCGGCCACGAAGCCGGCGCGCGCCGCGCCGGCGCGCTCGAGGAAGAGCCGCGCCGCGGCGTAGCCGGCGAGGGATCGCGCGTCGGTCCGCGCCCCGGCCGGCGGCACCTCGAGCGGCGGGATCGCGTACGTCGTCTCGCCCGCGACGCGCAGCGGCTCGCGGCTGGACGCGAGGATGCGCAGGTTCGGCGAGGCGGCGAGCAGCCGGTGCGCGAGGAGCGCGCATTCGGCGAGGAGGTGCTCGCAGTTGTCGAGCACGAGGAGGAGCTTGCGTTCGCGCACGTGGCGCTCCAGCGCCTCGACGAGGCCGTGCCCCGGCTCCTCCTTCACGCCCATCGCCGAGGCCACGGCCTGCGACACGCGCCGCTCGTCGCGCAAGGGCGCGAGCTCGACGAGCCACACGCCGTCGGGGAACTCGCCGGAGACCTCCGCCGCGACGTGCAGCGAGAGGCGCGTCTTGCCGAGGCCGCCCATCCCGGTGAGCGTGACGAGGCGCGCGCGGGAGAGGAGCTCGCGGACCTCGGCCATCTCGCGCTCCCGGCCGACGAAGGAGCTCACCGCGTGGGGCAGGTTGTTCGGCGTCACCTCGAGCGAGCGCAGCGCCGGGAATTCCGAGCGCAGCTCGGGGTGCACGAGCTGGAAGAGGCGCTCGGGACGCGCGAGGTCGCGCAGCCGGGCACGCCCCAGGTCGCGCAGCGCGAGCTCGGGCGGCAGGCGGCCGTCGAGGAGGTCGGCGACCGCCTGCGAGAGCAGCACCTGGCCGCCGTGCGCCGCGGACATGATGCGCGCGGCCCGGTTCACCGCGGTGCCGTAGTAATCGCCGTCGCGCCGCTCGAAGGGGCCGGCGTGCATGCCGCAGCGCGCGCGCAGCGCGAGCCCGGCCTCCCGCTCGAGGGCGGCGAGGGCGCGCTGCAGCGCGAGCGCGGCGAGCGCCGCGTCCAGCGGATCGCGGAACGCGGCGTGCAGCCCGTCGCCGGTCATCTTCACGACCTCGCCGCGGTGCCGCGCCACCGCCTCGCGCGCGAGCGCGTCGTGGCGCGCCATCGCCGGGCGCATGCGCTCCGGCTCCCGTTCCCAGAGGCGGGTGCTGCCCTCGATGTCGGTGAAGAGAAAAGTCGCGGCTGCGGAATCTTCCAATCGGGGCCCCTCGGCGCGGTGAAAGGCCGATCCATACTGTACGGCATCGCGGGCGCCGGCTGCGAGCCGGGGCCGGACGGATTAGACTGCGCGCTGCGCGTGTTCGCCTGCCGGGGCCCGACCGGCCCCGTTATCCGGGAGGATTCATGACGACAGAAATCCAGTACCTGGTCTATTCCGCCGCGCTCACGGGACTGCTCTGGATCCCGTACGTCCTCGATCGCTTCGTGACGTGGGGCATCGCGGATACCGTCGGCTATCCGGCGCAGCCGAAGCCCCAGTCGCCCTGGGCGGAGCGGCTCATCAAGGCGCACCGCAACGCGGTCGAGAACCTCGTTGTGTTCGCGGCGCTGGTCCTCGCGGCGCACGCCGCGGGGGTGAGCAACGCGGCGGTCGCGGGGGCGGCGCTGCTCTATTTCTGGGCCCGCGTGGTGCACGCGCTCGCCTACACGTTCGCGGTGCCGTGGCTGCGTACGCTCGGCTTCGTGGCGGGCTTCGTCGCCCAGGCGATCGTCGCCTGGCAGATCCTCGCGAGGTGATCCCGGAGCTCCTCGATTTCGCGGGCGTCGCCGTCTACGCGGTGAGCGGCGCGCTCGCCGCCGGGCGCAAGAGCCTCGACCTCGTGGGCGTGGTGGTGATCGCGAGCGTCACGGCGATCGGCGGCGGCACCGCGCGCGACCTGCTGCTCGACCGGCATCCGGTGTTCTGGATCGCGCGCCCCGCCTACCTCTACGTGATCATCGTCGCGGCGCTCCTCACCGTGGCGTGGTCGCGCCGCTTCCGGCCCCCCGAGCTCTCGCTCGCGATCGCCGACGCGCTGGGCCTCGCGCTCTTCACCGTGAGCGGCGCGCAGATCGCCGAGGCGCGCGGGCTCGCGGGCGTGGTCGTGGTGCTGATGGGCACGCTCACCGGGGTCGCGGGCGGGGTGCTCCGCGACGTGCTCGCCGCCGAGATCCCGGTGATCCTGCGCAAGGGGCAGCTCTATGCGACGGCCTCGATCGCGGGCGCGGCCCTGTACATCGTGCTGCACGGGCCTCTCGATCGCACCGCCGCGGCGCTCGCCGCCATGGCCTGCATCGCGGCGCTGCGCATCGCGGCGATCGTGTGGGACCTGACGCTGCCGGTCTTCAGCCTCGCGCGGGGCGAGCGCCCACGCCGCGGGCCGGAGTGAGCGCGGCCCGGCTTCAAGGCTGCGCGGAGATGAATTTCTTTGCGTCGTCGCCGCAAAACAAATCGCTTGTTGCAGTGCAGCATAGGCCTTATCTTGGATGGCGAGAGAGAGGGACGAACCCGTTCCCCTCCCGAACTTCCCAAAAGGAGGCCCCAGTGGTCCGCAACTACCTGCACACCGAATTCCTTCCGCTCGAGGAGCGGATCCGCCGCGCCGGCGCGGAGCGCAGCGTCGAGGTCGGCTACGCGATCGGCGACGCGCTCGCGAAGCTCGCCCATGGCGCCGCGTCCCTCTTCAAGCGCCGCGGCACGCAATCGCGCGAGCATTCGATCGGCGACCGTCTGGCCGCCGGCGACTGACGCCGCGGCTCCCGGCCGCGCCATGGGGGGACGACCGGCTCCGGTTATAATTCCCCCATGAATCCGCAAGATGCGCCGCTGCAGCAGGTCCTGACGCTGCCCGGCGCGCTTGCGCTCTCCCCGTTCCGCATCGAGAAGCTCGTCGGCGCCCTGCCGAAAGGGCTCGCCGCGTCCCTGCGCCTCGAGGCGCGCTTCGTCCATTTCGCCGCCCTGCATGCCGAGCTCGCCCCGCGCGAGCGCGAGGTGCTCGAGCGCCTGCTCACCTACGGCAGCGCGCCGGATTCGGTGCCGCGGGGCGAGCTCCTCCTCGTCCTGCCCCGCTTCGGCACCGAATCGCCCTGGTCGTCGAAGGCGACCGACATCGCGCACAACTGCGGCCTCGACAAGGTCGCGCGCATCGAGCGCGGGGTGGCGTACTACTTCCAATCCCGCACCAACCTTTCCGACGGCGACCGCCAGGCGATCGGCGCCGCCATCCACGACCGGATGACGGAGACCGTCGTCGGCCGCTTCGAGGATGCGGTGGAGCTCTTCCGGCACACGGCCCCGCAGCCCCTCGCGACGGTGGATCTCCTCGGCGGCGGGCGCGCGGCGCTGGAAACCGCGAACGCGCAGATGGGCCTCGCGCTCGCCCCCGACGAGATCGATTACCTCCTCGACAACTTCCGCAAGCTCGGGCGCAATCCCACCGACGTCGAGCTCATGATGTTCGCGCAGGCGAACTCGGAGCACTGCCGCCACAAGATCTTCAACGCGTCGTGGATCGTGGACGGCGAGCGGCAGGAGCACTCGCTCTTCGCCATGATCCGCAACACCCACCGCCAGAGCCCGCGCGGGACGATCGTCGCCTATTCGGACAACGCCGCGGTGATGAAGGGCGCCGAGGTGGAGCGCTTCCAGCCCGACGGCTCCGGCACGTGGACCCACCGGCTCGACGCGACCCACATCCTGATGAAGGTCGAGACGCACAACCATCCGACCGCCATCGCGCCGCATCCGGGCGCGGGCACCGGCGCCGGCGGCGAGATCCGCGACGAGGGCGCGACGGGCCGCGGCGCGAAGCCCAAGGCGGGCCTCACCGGGTTCTCGGTCTCGAACCTGGAGATCCCCGGCGCGCGCGAGCCGTGGGAGACCGGCTACGGCCGCCCGGGCCGCATCGCCTCGGCGCTCTCGATCATGATCGAGGGGCCGATCGGCGGCGCCGCGTTCAACAACGAGTTCGGCCGGCCGAACCTCGCGGGCTACTTCCGCAGCTTCGAGCTCGCGGCGGGCGGCGAGGTGCGCGGCTACCACAAGCCGATCATGCTCGCGGGCGGCATCGGCAACATCGCGGGCGAGCAGACGCACAAGAAGCCGCTCGCCGAAGGCGTGCTCTTCATCCAGCTCGGCGGCCCCGGATTCCTCATCGGCCTGGGCGGAGGCGCGGCCTCCTCGATGGCCTCGGGCGCGAACATCGAGTCGCTCGACTTCGACTCGGTGCAGCGCGCCAACCCCGAGATGCAGCGCCGCTGCCAGGAGGTGATCGACGCCTGCTGGCGCCTGGGCGAGCGCAATCCCATCCTCTCGATCCACGACGTGGGCGCGGGGGGCCTGTCCAACGCGCTTCCCGAGCTCGCTCATTCCGGGGGCGTGGGCGCGACGTTCGACCTGCGCAGGGTTCCGATCGAGGAGCCGGGCATGACGCCCATGCAGATCTGGTCGAACGAGGCGCAGGAGCGTTACGTGCTCGCGATCCCGCCCGCGCGCCTCGAGGAATTCCGCCGCATCTGCGAGCGCGAGCGCTGCCCGTTCGCGGTGGTGGGCGAGGGCCGGGGCGACGGCGAGCTGGTCGTGGAGGATGCGCTGTTCCGCAACCGCCCCGTCGACATGCCGCTCGAGGTGCTGCTCGGCAAGCCGCCGCGCATGGAGCGCGACGTACGCCACGTCGCGCGGGCGCTGCCGGCGCTCGACCTCGCGGGCATCACGCTCGAGGAAGCGGCCGTGCGCGTGCTGCGCTCGCCCACGGTGGGCGACAAGACCTTCCTCGTGAGCATCGGCGACCGAACGGTGGGCGGCATGACCGCGCGCGACCAGATGGTGGGGCCGTGGCAGGTGCCGGTCGCGGACTGCGCCGTCACCACGCTCGGCTACCGGACGTACCAGGGCGAGGCGATGGCGATCGGCGAGCGCACCCCGCTCGCGCTCATCGACGCGCCCGCCTCGGGCCGCATGGCGATCGGCGAGGCGATCACCAACATCGCCGCCGCCCCGATCGCGTACCTGGGCGACCTGAAGCTCTCGGCCAACTGGATGTGCGCCGCCGGCCACCCGGGCGAGGACGCGGCGCTCTTCGACACGGTGAAGGCCGTCGGCATGGAGCTCTGCCCCGCGCTCGGGATCTCGATCCCGGTCGGCAAGGACTCGATGTCGATGCGCACCACGTGGCGCGACCCGGCGAGCGGCGCGGACAAGGCGGTGACCGCGCCGCTCTCGCTCGTGGTCTCCGCGTTCGCGCCGGTCACCGACGTGCGGCGCACGCTCACGCCCGAGCTGCAGATGGATGCGGGCGAGACCGAGCTCGTGCTGGTGGACCTGGGGGGCGGACGCAACCGCCTCGGCGGCTCCGCCCTCGCGCAGGTGTACGGCCAGCTCGGAGCCGAGGCGCCCGATTGCGACGCGCCGCGCAAGGTCGCCGCGTTCTTCGAGGCGGTGCAGAAGCTCAACGCTGCCGGGCGCATCCTCGCCTACCACGACCGCTCGGACGGCGGCCTCTTCGCCACGCTCTGCGAGATGGCGTTTGCGGCGCGCGCGGGCGTGACCGTCTACCTCGACAACTTCGCGCTCGATGCGGCGAGCCTCGACGTGGACGGCCTCGAGCGCGGCGCGCACCCGCTCGCCGGGCGCACCGCCGAGCGCATCCTCGCCGCGCTCTTCAACGAGGAGCTGGGTGCGGTGCTGCAGGTGCGGCGCGGCGAGCGCGACGCGGTGATGAAGGCGCTGCGCGCGGCGGGCCTGTCGGCCGAATCGCACGTGATCGGGCATCCGAACATCGAGGGCGAGGTGCGCTTCCTCCTCGGCGCGAAGCCGGTCTTCGCGCGCAAGCGCTCGGAGCTGCACCGCGCGTGGTCGACGGTCACGCACCACATCCAGCGGCTGCGCGACAACCCGGCCTGCGCGGACCAGGAATACGACCGCCTGCTCGACGAGGGCGACCCGGGCCTGCACGCGAAGCTCACGTTCGATCCGGCGGAGGACGTCGCCGCGCCCTATGTCGCGCGGGGCGAGCGCCCGCGCGTGGCGGTGCTGCGCGAGCAGGGCGTGAACGGCCAGATGGAGATGGCGGGCGCGTTCGACCGCGCGGGGTTCATGGCGGTCGACGTGCACATGAGCGACATCATCGAGGGCCGCGTGTCGCTCTCGGACTTCAAGGGCTTCGCCGCCTGCGGCGGGTTCAGCTACGGCGACGTGCTGGGCGCGGGCGAAGGCTGGGCGAAGTCGATCCTCTTCAACGGCCGCGCGCGGGCGCAGTTCGAGACCTTCTTCGACCGGCCCGATTCCTTCGCGCTCGGCGCGTGCAACGGCTGCCAGATGATGTCCAACCTGAAGGAGATCATCCCCGGCGCCGCCCACTGGCCGCACTTCGAGCGCAACCTCTCGGAGCAGTACGAGGCGCGCTTCGCGCTGGTCGCGATCCAGCCCTCGCCCTCGATCTTCTTCGCGGGCATGGAGGGAAGCCGCATCCCGATCGCCACCGCGCACGGCGAGGGCCGCGCGGTGTTCCCGGACGCGGCGAGCCGGGACGCGTGCCGCTACCTGGTCGCGATGCGCTTCGTGGACAACCACGGCCGCGCGACGGAGACCTATCCCTACAACCCGAACGGCTCGCCCGAGGGCATCACCGCGGTCACCACGCCCGACGGCCGCTTCACGATCCTCATGCCCCATCCCGAGCGCGTGTTCCGCACGCTCGCCCTCTCCTGGCATCCGCGCGAGTGGGGCGAGGATTCGCCGTGGATGCGCATGTTCCGCAACGCCCGGAAGTGGGTGGCATGACTTCGGGGAGCATGCGCCCGCACGAGAGGGCGCCGCTCGGCGAAGCGTTCCTCGAGCCCTTGCTGCGCCGCATGCGGCTGCCGCGCGTGCTTCCCGCGATCCGCCGGCACGCGGACTGCCGCCTGCCCGACATCGGCTGCGGGCGTAGCCGCCCGGTCGGTGCTCGTCGGCCTAGCGGCGGATGGCGAGCGGCGGCTCCTGCTGCAGCGAAAGGCCGGTGACGCTCGCGCCCAGCGCGACGTTGTGCGCGTCGCCGGTCCCCGGGAACACCTCCCCCAGGACGCCGAACAGCATGATCCGATAGTCTTCGGGCCGGCCGGAGATCTGCGGCAGCGGGCCCGACCGCAGGCGCGCGAGCAGCTCGCGGAAGCTCGAGTAGGGGATCTGCGCGACGAAGCGGCGCGGCGTGCTCCATGTCTCGCCGAACCGCATGGTCGCGGAGCCGGGCGGCACCCGCAGGTAGCGAACCGGCGCTCCCGTGGCATCGCGCTCGAGCATCGGGCTCGTCGCGAACGCGGTGACGCCGTCCGAGCCGATGTCTTCCACGCCGCTGCCCCCGACTCCCGGCGGGCGGTTCTCGAACAGGGCGGCGAGGTGCGCGAAGGCGATGCCGCTCACCGAGTCCTGCACATAGTAGAAGAAGCTCACCTGCGCCGTGCCCTCGTCGACCGGAGGCGTCTCCGTGTGGGCGAGGGGCACGCTCACGTCCGCGACGAGGCGCAGGGCCCAGCCCGGGCCGGGAAAGGCGCGCGGCTGCGGAGCGAGGTCGCGCGCGATGCTCGCGCTCGGCCCCTCTCCCACCAGCGGCGCGCGATGCGGGAAGAGCCAGGTGTTGATGAGGAAGCCGGCCGCCCCGCATTCGAGCTGGAATGCGCTCGCGCCCGCCGGGAGGCCCACGTCGAGGTATCCACGCTGCGCTAGCGCCGGGTGCGTCGCGTGGTAGCCGGAGACCGCCCCGACGTCCCAGGTCACCGGATGGGCGATCTCCCCGGCGAGCTCGGCCGTGCCCGGGTCGCCGATGTGCTGCACGCGCACATACGTGGCGTTGGTCGGCGCGGGCGCGTCTTCCGCGACGAGGTTCTCGACGCCGGTGCAATCGGGAGCGGAAAGCGTGACGTAGCGCGCGAGCGGGTTGCCCGCGGCGGCGCAGTCGAGCGCGAGCGCGAGCAGGAGCGCGGGCCAGGGCCGGATCATTCCTCGTCGGCCCAGCGCTGCTGCGCAGGGTAGCGCTCGCTTTCGCCCTGGAGCGCCACGCGGATCGCGCGCAGGATGCGCGCCTCCTCGGCCTCACGCTGCGAGGACATCGCTTGCACCACGAGCGGCAGCGCGACGAACGTGAGCAGCGTGGACATCGGCACCAGGAAGCGCAGCGCGCGGCTCCCCTCGCCGGAGTAGAAGAGCCACGCGGTCGCCGCGATGAGCAGCGCGAGGCCGATGGAGAGCGCCTGGAGCAGGAACGCCACGCGCGGGGACGGGGCGAAGCTCGCCTCGTACGCGGCCTTCCCGTCTTCGGTCTTCCATTCGCCGTGGAAGGCGAGCACGCGCCGCGCGCCGGAGCGCTCGAGCGCGGCCCGGAGGCGTTCGCGGGAAGCCTGCGGATCGTGCAGCGACTCGAAGCGCTCGGTGCGGGTCGCGACGAGCGCCCGGGCGGCGCGTCGCAATTCGGAAGCGGCCACGGCTAGCGGGAGGGGCGCGGTGATTGGGTCATCGCGCGAGTGTACGAAAAAACGAAGGGCG
>DATIVM010000369.1:0-2122 GCA_035465975.1 Usitatibacter sp. | reverse complement strand
TCAAGGCCGGGCGGCAGCTCATCGGCCAGACGGCGAACATCCTGCTCTTCCTCGGGCCGCGGCTCGGGCTCGCGCCGCGCGACGCGGCAGGCAAGCTCTGGGTCCACCAGCTGCAGCTCACGATCGCCGACTTCGTGGGCGAGATCCACGACACGCACCATCCGCTCGGTCCCACGCTCTACTACGAGGACCAGAAGCCCGAGGCGAAGCGGCGCACGAAGGAGTTCCTCGCGCAGCGCATGCCGAAGTACCTCGATTACTTCGAGCGGGTGATCGAGCGCAACCGAAAGCGCGGCCCGTGGATGGCAGGCAATGCGATCACTTACGTGGACCTGTCGATGGCGCAGGTGATCGCAGGGCTCGGCTACGCATTCCCGAACGCGGCGCGGAAGGCGCTCGCGGAGCGCCCGCGCCTCGCGAAGCTCCGCGACGCGGTGTTCGCGCGCCCGCGCATCCGCCGCTACGTCGAATCGCCGCGCCGGATCGCCTTCAACAACGACGACGTCTTCCGGCGCTATCCCGAGCTGGGGAGCTGAAGGCGGGGGACGACGCGACCGAACCCCTGCGAAGGACCTGACGCGCCTCTCCTGGCTGCTCAACTTCGAAGCCGTCGCTACCGTGCCGTCGGCGGATACGGCGCCCGGCCCCGCGTTCGGCTAGTCAATCAGCTTGCCGTTCTCGAAGAACGGGTAGGGCCCCGCGAAATCCCCGATCGCGGCGGTGTGGGTGACGAGGCCCGCGCCCTCGCGCCACAGGTGCAGCTGGAACCCGGGCGGCTCCATCACGAAGCGCGATTGCGCATCGTCGGCGAGGTCCAGCGCCACCTGGTGCGAAGGGCTCGGCGCTGTCGACGCGACCGTGCCGCCGTAGCGCACGACGATGTTGCGATGCAGGTGGCCGGCGATCACGCGCTCGACCTGCGGATGCCGCGCGATCACCGCTTCCAGCGGCTTCGGGTCCGCGAGCCCCATGCGGTCCATGTGCCCGATGCCGGTCCAGAACGGCGGATGGTGCAGCGCCACGATGGTGGGCCTCGCCGGCGCGGCGCGAAGCGTCGCGTCGAGCCACTCGAGCTGCGCATCGCGGATCGCGCCGCCGGTCTCGCGCGGGATCGTCGAGTCCAATGCCACGATGCGCACCGGGAAATCGTCGATCACGTAGTCCATGTAGCGCCCGCCCTGGCGCAGGTAGCCGTGCGCGGGAAACGCGGCGCGCAGGTTCTCCGGCTCGTCGTGGTTGCCGGGCATGAGGAACACCGGCATGGCGAGCGGCGCGAGCAGGCGGCGCAGGTTCTCGTACTCGTCGGGGCGGCCGAAGTCGGTGAGGTCGCCGGTGAAGAGGACCGCGTCGGGCGCCTGCGGCAGCGCGCCCAGCTCGCGCACGCAGCGCGCGAGGCTCGCTTCCGTGTCCACCACGCGGTACGAGAGCTTGCCGCCCGCCTTGATGTGCATATCGCTCACCTGCGCGAGGAGGAAACGCTTCACGGCGCCTGCCCCGGCACGGCGAGGATCGCGCCTTCGGCGAGCGCGAGGTGCACCGTCTCGCCGCGCGGCCACTTTCGCCGCTCGGTGGTCTCCACGACGAGCGGCGCGGCGCCACCCACGTCCACCACGAGCCGCGTGTGGTCGCCGAGGAAGAACGACGAGACCACCTTCGCCTCGAGGTGGTGGCGGCCCGCCGGCACGATGCGCACGTCCTCGGGCCTGAACATCACGTGCGTGACCGATTCGCCGAGGTCCGCGCCCACGTGCGATGGCAGGGTCCGCCGCGACAACCGGTTCATGGTGCCGATGAAGTCCGCGACGAACGGCGTTGCGGGATGGTGGTAGATCTCCTGCGGCGTCCCGGCCTGCGCTATGCGCCCGCGCTCCATCACGACGATGCGGTCGCCGAGCGCCATCGCCTCCTTGTAATCCTGCGTCACGTATAGCACCGTCGCGCCCGAGGCGCGCAGCAGCGAGGGCAACTCCAGGCGCATCTCGTAGCGCAGCTTGGCGTCGACGTTGCGCAAGGGATCGTCGAGCAGCAGCACGCCGGGCGCGCGGACCAGCGAGCGGGCGAGCGAGGTGCGCTGCTTCTGGCCGTTGCTGAGCTCGCGCGGCAGGTGGCCGAGCACATGGTC
>DATIVM010000368.1:0-11863 GCA_035465975.1 Usitatibacter sp. | reverse complement strand
AGGATGCCGGTCGCGAGGAACGACTGCGCGATGCGCTGCATGTCGTCGAGCGTCTGCGAGAAGTCGCTCTCGAGCGGCGCGAGCGACTGGTTGATGCGGTGGATGCGCCGCGTGGTCGCCGCGACCTCGGCCGCGCCATGCGCCCCGCCGCGCGCGTGCAGCTCCCGCCCCAGCTCGTCGAGCTGGTCCACGTACGCGTCGCTGCGCGCCCAGACGACCATCAGGTACTGCATCGGGCTGAGGGCGCGCAGCAGCCGGTGGAGCTCGAGGAGGCGCGGCACATCCTCCTCGCGCAGGCCGCCCTGCACCAGGCCGCGGCGCACCGCTTCGATGTCGGGACGGGGTTGCGCGAGCGCGAGGCGCGCGCTGCGATCGCCCTCGATCACGCGCATCGCCGTGCGGTAGCTCCCGTAGTCCGCTTCGGAGCCTTCCTCGGCGTAGCGCGCGAGGTAGAAGACCGCGTCCTTCTGGGCCTTCGCCCAGAGGCCCTCGCCGGTGATGAACGCGTGGCCCGCGGAGAGCAGGCGCGCGCTGTAGACGGTGAGGCCGAGGAGACAGATGACGATGCCGACGAACAGCCACACGATCGCGACCGGCCGCGAGCGCGGCATGGCCGGTCCCGTGGCGGGGAGTGGAACCCGATCGCCGCCGCTCATGACGATGCCGCTCTCCTGATGGTCTTGTCAGCCCGTCCCTTCGTCCGGTCCGACATTAGGCGCCTGGAGACGTTCAGAATGGATCCGCGGGACGACGAGCGGCGCGCCTCTCCCGACGGACGTCGCCGCTCCGGAGTAAGAAATACCGCCGGTTACAATCGCCGCATTTCCGTTTCGGACTGCGCGCTCCATGATGAAGACCCTCTCCGTCCGCTCCATCCTCGAAGGCCACGCCCCCTCCGGCGAGCCGGTCACCGTGCGCGGCTGGGTACGCACGCGGCGCGATTCCAAGGCCGGGCTCTCGTTCGTGCACGTCTCCGACGGCTCGTGCTTCCACCCGCTGCAGGTGGTCGCGCCCGCGTCCCTTCCCAACTACGCCTCCGAGGTCCAGAAGCTCACCGCCGGCTGCTCGATCGAGGCGACCGGGACCATCGTGCCCTCGCCCGCCAAGGGGCAGCCCTTCGAGATGCAGGCGAGCGCGCTGGAGGTCGTCGGCTGGGTGGACGATCCCGACACCTACCCGATCCAGCCCAAGCCGCACACGCTCGAGTTCCTGCGCGAGGTGGCGCACCTGCGGCCGCGCACCAACGTGATCGGCGCGGTCTCGCGCGTGCGGCACACGCTCGCCATGGCGATCCACCGCTTCTTCAGCGACGACGGCTTCGTGTGGGTGAACACCCCCATCATCACCGCCTCCGACGCCGAGGGCGCGGGCGAGCTCTTCCGCGTCTCCACGCTCGACCTCGCGAACCTGCCGCGCACCGCCGAGGGCAAGGTCGACTTCTCGGGGGATTTCTTCGGGCGCGAGGCGTTCCTCACCGTCTCCGGCCAGCTCAACGTCGAGACCTATTGCATGGCGCTCTCGAAGGTCTACACGTTCGGGCCCACCTTCCGCGCCGAGAATTCCAACACCAGCCGCCACCTCGCCGAGTTCTGGATGATCGAGCCCGAGATCGCCTTCGCGGACCTCGCCGACGACGCGACGCTCGCCGAGCGGCTCCTCAAGCACGTGTTCCGCACCGTGCTCGCCGAGCGGCCCGACGACATGGCGTTCTTCGAGGAGCGCATCGAGAAGGGCGTGATCGCGAAGCTGCAGGCGATCGTCGACAAGCCCTTCGTGCGCATGGACTACACCGAGGCCATCGCGGCGCTCGAGAAGTCGGGGCAGAAGTTCGAGTTCCCGGTGAAGTGGGGCATGGACCTGCAGAGCGAGCACGAGCGCTACCTCGCCGAGAAGCACGTCGGCGGGCCCCTGATCCTCATGAACTACCCGAAGGAGATCAAGGCGTTCTACATGCGCCTGAACGACGACGGCAGGACGGTCGCGGCGATGGACGTGCTCGCCCCCGGGATCGGCGAGATCGTCGGCGGCTCGCAGCGCGAGGAGCGGCTCGCGGTCCTCGACCGCCGCATCGCCGAGGCGGGCCTCGATCCGGGCGACTATGGCTGGTACCGGGACCTGCGCCGCTACGGCACCGTGCCCCACGCCGGCTTCGGCCTGGGATTCGAGCGGACCGTCGCCTACGTGACCGGGCTTTCCAACGTCCGGGACGTGATCCCGTTCCCCAGGACGCCGGGTCACGCGAGGTACTAGTTCCCGGGCCCGATTCGTCCCCGATGATTTACAATTCGCCCCTCGCTTTCTGCGTTTCGTCCCTTCCCGCTACCCGCCGGATGCGGACGAACCTAACCTCTTGGCTCCAAAAGAAAACAAGAGATCGATGCTGCCCCGCACCCTCCTCGTGCTGCTCCTCGCCCTGGCGGCCGCCCTCGCCGGCTGCAAGGGGCCTTCCGCCGCCCAGCCGGGGGTCGCGCCGCCGCTGCTCGTCGGCCCCGAGGACCTGCACACCGTTCGCAACAACTCGCTGAGCTCGGGCCCGGCCATCACCGGCTCGATCCAGCCGGAGCGCCGCGCGGACCTGCGCGCGGAGGTGCCGGCCGTGGTCATGGCGGTCCTCAAGGAGAACGGGGACGCGGTGCGCAAGGGCGAGCTCCTCGTGCGGCTCGACGACACCGCCATCCGCGACGCGCTCGCCTCGGCCGAGGCGGCCCGGCGCGCGGCCGAGCAGGCCTACGAGCAGGCGCAGCGCCAGTACGAGCGGATGGCCACGCTGCGCAAGTCCGGCATGGCTTCCGCGCAGCAGGTGGAGGATGCCGAGATCCGGCGCAACAACGCCCAGAGCGACATGGAAGCGGCGCGCTCGCGGGTGGTGAGCGCGCGGCAGCAGATGCAGCGCACCGAGGTGCGCGCGCCCTTCGACGGCATCGTGAGCGAGCGCAAGGTCTCCGCGGGCGACACCGCGCAGGTCGGCAAGGAGCTGCTCAAGGTGATCGACCCCAACAGCATGCGCTTCGAGGCCCTGATCGCCGCCGACCACGTGGGCGAGGTGCGCCCCGGCCAGTCGGTGCGCTTCCGCGTGAACGGCTACGGCGAGCAGGAGTTCGCCGGCCGCGTGCGGCGCGTGAACCCGGCGGCCAACCCCACGACGCGCCAGGTCGAGGTGCTCGTCGACCTGGTGGGCGAGCGCCAGCCGAAGCTCGCCGGCCTCTACGCCGAGGGGCGGCTCGAGACGCAGACCCGCGACACCCTCACCGTCCCGGCGAGCGCCATCGTGCGCGACGGCGACCGCGCCTCCGCCTTCCGCGTCGCGGGCGACAAGCTGCAGAAGGTGACCCTCACGCTCGGCGAGCGCGACCCGCGCACCGGCGACTACGCGGTGACGGCCGGGCTCGCCGAAGGCGACCGCGTGATCCGCTATCCGTCGGCCCTCCTCAAGGACGGCCAGCGCGTCCAGGCCTCGGCGCCGGCCAAGGCCTCGCTCGCGTCCTCCGGGACGCCCGGCGCCGCGACGCCCCGATGATCCTTTCGGACTTCAGCATCCGCCGTCCGGTCTCGACGGTGGTGATCATCATCGCGCTCATGTGCATGGGGCTCCTCGCGCTGCACAAGCTGCGCGTGAACCAGATCCCCGACGTCGAGATGCCGGTGATCCTGGTGAGCATTCCCTACCCGGGCGCCTCGCCCGAGTCGGTCGAGCGCGAGATCGTGGACCGCGTGGAGAAGGCCCTGCAGAGCATCCCGCAGGTCTACCAGATCCGCTCCACCTCCGCGGAGGGAAGCGCGCAGATCGTCATCCAGTTCAACTTCAAGAAGAACATGGTGGAGGCGTCCGACGAGATCCGGAACGCCATCGCCTCGGTGCGCTACAAGCTGCCGGTCGAGATGCGCGAGCCGATCCTGCAGCGCATCGATCCCTCGGCGCAGCCGATCATGCAGCTCGCGCTCTCCTCCGACAGCCAGACCCACGCCGAGATCTCGCGGCTCGCCGAGGACGTGCTCGCCGACCGCTTCCGCGCGATCGACGGGGTGGCGGTGGTGAACGTGAACGGCTCGCTCAAGCGCGAGCTCTCGGTGCTGGTCCACGCCGAGAAGCTGCGCGAGTACAACGTGTCGGTCACCGACGTGGTGAACGCGCTGCAGCAGCAGAACACCACCGCGCCCGTGGGCCGCGTGAAGGGGCCGCTCGAGGAGGAGAGCATCCGCCTCGTGGGCCGCATCGAGTCGCCGCGCGATTTCGACCAGGTGGTGGTGAAGCGCCGCGACAACGAGGTGGTGCGGCTCGGGCAGGTGGCGACGGTGCAGGACGGCTTTGCCGAGCTCGCCGGCTTCAGCCTGCGCAACGGGCACGCGAACGTGAACATCTCCATCACCCGCTCGCGCGACGCGAGCACGGTCACCGTCGCGAGCAAGGTGCGCGACCTGGTGGGCGAGATCAACAAGACGCTGCCCCGGGGGACGAAGCTCGAGGTGACGCAGGACGGCGGCAAGGACGCGGAGAACAGCCTCGAGAACGTGATCGACGCGCTCATCTTCGGCGCCGGGCTCACCATCTTCGTGGTGTACCTGTTCCTCAATTCGTGGCGCTCGACGCTCATCACCGCGCTCTCGCTCCCCACCTCCGCGATCGCCGCGTTCATCGCCGTGTGGGCCTGCGGCTTCACGCTCAACTTCATGACGCTCCTCGGGCTCTCGCTCGCGATCGGGGTGCTGATCGACGACGCGATCGTGGTGCGCGAGAACATCGTGCGGCACATGGAGCGCGGCGCCGACCGCATGAGCGCGGCGCGCGCGGGCACGGCCGAGATCGGTCTCGCGGTGGCCGCCACCACGTTCTCGATCATCGCGGTCTTCATCCCCGTCGCCTTCATGGGCGGCGGCGCGGGCGAGTGGTTCCGGCCCTTCGCGCTCACCGTGGCGACTTCCGTGATGGTGAGCCTCTTCATCTCCTTCACGCTCGACCCGATGCTCTCCGCGTACTGGGGCGACCCGGTGGGCTACCGCCAGCAGGAGAAGAAGGGCCTGCGCCTGTGGCTCTCGCGCTTCAACGACTGGTTCGACCGCCAGGCCGACCGCTACGGCGACGTCATCGCCTGGGCGCTGCACCACCGGCGCTGGATGGCGGCGATCGCGGTCTTCGCCTTCGCCGGCGCCCTCACGCTGCAGGCGACCGTCGGCGGCTCGCAGTTCCTGCCCACCTCCGACTGGGGCACGATCGCGATCGACATCCGCACGCCGTCCTCCGCGAGCCTGGACTACGCGAAGATCAAGGTGGAGAAGGCGGCCGAGCTCGCGCGCACGCTTCCCGAGACGAAGGCGACCAACAGCATCGTCTACGCGGGCGGCGGGCGCGTGTACGTCGACATCGGCAAGAGCTATACGCGCAAGCGCTCCGCGCAGGAGATCGCCGTCGCGCTGCGCGCCGTGCTCGGGCGGCTGGTGGGCGCCGAGTACGTGGTCCTCGACGACCTCAACAACGGCGCGAGGAAGCCCGTGGAGATCCAGTTCTCCGGCCCGGACTCGCGGCGCCTCATGGCGATCACCAGCGAGTTCATGGAGCGCATGAAGCAGATCCCCGGGGCCGTGGACGTGGGCCTCTCGGAGCAGGAGCCGATGGACGAGCTCAAGATCGAGCTCGACCGCGGGCTCGCCAACGCCATGGGCATCTCGGTGGGCGACGCCGCCCAGGCGCTGCGCGTCGCATTCGCCGGCGTGGAGGTGGGCGACTGGATCGATCCCACCGGGGAGGCGCGCGACGTCGCCGTGCGCCTCGCGCCGGAGGACCGCGTCGACGCCTCGAACATCGAGCACCTGCCGATCGCCGTGAACGGCGCGAACATGATGGTGCCGCTCGACCAGATCGCCGACATCACGATGGGCAAGGGCCCGGCGAAGATCCAGCACACCGACGGCAAGCGCATGATCGCGGTCTCGGCGAACGCGTACGGCCGCTCGCCCGGCGAGATCACGGCCGACGCCCTGAAGCTCGCGAAGCAGATCGACTTCCCCGCGGGCTACTCGGTGCAGCTCGGCAGCGCCTCGCGCGACCAGAAGGAGGTGTTCAGCGAGATGCTCACGGCGCTGGTGATGGGCATCGTGCTCATGTACCTGGTGCTCGTGATGCAGTTCGGCTCGTTCACGGCGCCGCTTCCGGTGATGATGTCGCTGCCGCTCTCGCTGATCGGCGTGGTGGCGGCGCTCCTCGCCACCCGCGGCACGCTCAACCTCATGAGCTTCATCGGCATCATCATGCTCATGGGGCTCGTCGCGAAGAACGCGATCCTGCTCCTCGACTGCGCGCGCAAGGAGGAGGCGCAGGGCGTGGCGCGCGAGGACGCGCTGATGCACGCCGGGCGCGTGCGCCTGCGGCCCATCCTGATGACCACCTTCGCGCTCATCGCCGGCATGATGCCGGTGGCGATCGGCGTGGGCGAGGGCGGCGAGTTCTACCGTCCGATGGCGGTCGCGATCATCGGCGGCACGGTGACCTCGACGCTCCTCACGCTCCTCGTCGTGCCCACGTTCTACGACTCGATCGAGATCGCGCGCGACCGCGCACTGGCCAAGTTCCACCGCCGCGCCGAGCGCTGGAACCCGTTCGTCGCCTTCGTCACGACGCTCGTCGAGGCGATCCTCGCGCTCCTGCTCGTGCGCCTGCTCTACCGCGGCGCGCGCAAGCTCCTCGCGCGCCGCGGCGCGGCCCGCACGCCGGCGCCGGAGGCCGCGCCGGCCGCGCCCGTCGCCAACGGCGAGATGCCGCTCGAGACCGGCGACTAGGCACCGCGCGGCCGCGCGCCCGTCACAAATTCTTACGTTCCTCCTCGCGGAACGCGGCTTCCGGGGGATGCTCGGGGGTATGATCGACGATTGCCCCCATGAGCGAAGCGTCCGCCCAATCCCCGACATCGTCCCGCCGCCGCTGGATGGTCGCCGCCCTCGTCGTGCTGATGATCGCGGTGGTGCTCGGCTGGCGCCTCGCGGGAAAGGGCTCGCAGGCCCGCGGCGCGCGCAAGGTGGGCGGCCCCGTGGCGGTCGTCACCGCGGTCGCGGAGAAGCGCGACGTGCCGGTGCGGCTCACGGCGAACGGCACGGTGACCGCGCTGCAATCGGTGGACGTGCGCTCGCAGATCACGAGCACCGTGAAGCGCGTGCACATCCGCGAGGGTGAGGCCGTGCGCGCGGGCGAGCTCCTCTTCACGCTCGACTCCGGCACCGAGGAGGCGAACCTCAAGAAGGCCGAGGCGCAGGTGGAGAAGGACCTCGCGGACCTCGCCACCGCGAAGCGCAACCTCGAGCGCCAGCGCAGCCTCTTCGGGCAGAAGTTCATCTCCCAGGCGGCGCTCGACACCGTGCAGAACCAGGTCGACACGCTGAACGGCCAGCTCGCCATCGACCGCGCCGCGGTGGATGGGGCGCGCGTCGCGCTCGCCTACACGGAGATCCGCGCCCCCTTCGCCGGGCGCACCGGCATCATCAACGTGCGCCCGGGAAGCCTCGTGCAGCCCACCGGCAACGCGAGCGCGACCGGCTCGCCGCCGCTCGTGACCGTCACCCAGGTCGACCCGATCAGCGTCGCCTTCGCGCTCCCGGAGAAGGAGCTGCCCGGCCTGCAGCGCGCGCTCGCCGCCGGCCCCGTCGCCGCGGTCGCGATCCCGCAGGCGGGCGGCGAGAAGTTCACCGGGCGCATCGTCTTCGTGGACAACGCGGTCGACACGACGACCGGCACCATCCGCCTCAAGGCCGAGTTCGACAACGCCGGATTGAAACTCTGGCCGGGGATGTTCGTGATGGTGCAGGTCGCGCCGCGCACGATCCACGATGCCACCGTGGTCCCGGCGCAGGCGGTGCAGACCGGGCCCGAGAGCCGTTTCGTGTACGTGGTCGGCAACGACCGCAAGGTTTCCACGCGCAAGGTGCAGCTTTCGTACGTCGAGGAGGGCTTCGCGGTGGTCGACGGGCTCGATCCGGGCGCGCGCGTGGTGGTCGAGGGCGCGCAGAACCTGCGGCCGGGCAGCGCCGTGGCCGAGGCCGAGCGCACCGGTCCCGGCGGCATGCCCGAGGAGGCCGCCAAGGGCGAGGGCCGCAGGCCCGCCAAGGCCAAGGGCGCGAAGCCCGCCTGAGCGCGAGGCCTTCCGTGAACATCTCCGAGCCGTTCATCCGCCGTCCGGTGATGACGGTGCTGCTCTCGGCGGCGGCCGTCGTCGCGGGCCTCCTCGCCTACGGCGGCATCCCGATCGCCGCGCTCCCGCAGTTCGATACGCCCACGATCCAGGTGACCGCGCGGCTGCCCGGCGCGGGACCCGAGACCATGGCGTCGTCGGTCGCCACCCCGCTCGAGAAGCAGTTCTCGACGATCTCGAGCCTCGACGTGATCAGCTCGACCTCGACGCAGGGCGAGACGCAGATCACGCTCGAGTTCAACCAGGACCGCAACATCGACGAGGCGGCGGTGGACGTGCAGGCCGCACTCTTCCGCGCGTCGCGCAACCTCCCGCCGGAGATGACGACGCCGCCTTCCTACCGCAAGGTGAACCCGGGCGAGTTCTCGATCATCTTCGTGACGCTCACGTCGCCCTCGATGTCGCTCTCGGAGCTCGACAGCTACGCCGAGAACCTCATCTCGCCAACGCTCTCGACCCTGCCGGGCGTGGCGCAGATCAACGTGGCGGGCCAGAAGCGCTTCGCGGTGCGCGTGCGCGCGCGGCCCGACGCGCTCGCCGCGCGCAACCTCACCATGGACGACCTCGCGAACGCCATCCGCGCGGCGAACGCGAACTCCCCGGTCGGCACGCTCGACGGCGCGCGCCAGACGCTCACCATCCAGGCGAACCGCCAGCTCACCCACGCGGCCGACTTCCGCCCGCTCATCGTCGCCACGCTTCCCAACGGCAACGTCGTGCGCCTCGACGACGTGGCCGACGTGGAGGACAGCGTCGAATCGGTGAAGACCGGGAGCTGGACCAACGGCGAGCCGTCGATCGCGCTCTTCATCCAGCGGCAGCCGGGCGCGAACACCGTGGCCGCCATCGATTCGATCAAGGCGGCGCTGCCCGCGATCATGGCGCAGATGCCGAGGTCGGTGGACCTGCACATCCAGCTCGACCGCTCCACCTCGATCCGCGCGGCGATCCACGACGTGAAGATCACGCTCGCGATCACGGCGCTCCTGGTGATCCTGGTGATCTACCTCTTCCTGAGGCGGCCCTCGGCCACCATCATCCCGACGCTGTCGCTGCCGATCTCGCTCATCGGCACGCTCGCCCTCATGCGCGCGCTCGGGCTCTCGATCGACAACGTCTCGCTCCTCGGCATCACGCTCGCCGTGGGCCTCGTGGTGGACGACGCCATCGTGATGCTCGAGAACATCGTGCGCCACGTCGAGCGGGGCATGGACCCGTTCAAGGCGGCGATCGTCGGCTCGCGGGAGATGTGGTTCACCATCGTCTCGATCTCCGTCTCGCTGGTGGCGGTGTTCATCCCGATCTTCTTCATGCCGGGCGTGATCGGCGGCCTCTTCCACGAGTTCGCGATCGTGGTCTCGCTCGCGATCCTGGTCTCGGCGGGGGTCTCGCTCACGCTCGTCCCGATGCTCGCGAGCCGCTACATCCGGCACCAGCGCGAGGACGACCGGGTCCTCGCCTGGACCGCGTGGTTCGAGCGCTTCTTCCAGTGGATGCTCGGCCGCTACGAGCGGCTGCTCGACCTGTGCCTCGCGCATCGCTTCGCCGTGCTCATGGTCGCAGCCGGCACGCTCGCGGCCACCGTGGCCCTGGTGATCCTCATGCCGAAGGGCTTCTTCCCCACCGAGGACATCGGGCAGATCTCGGTGAACGTGGAGGCGGTCGAGGACATCTCGTTTCCCGCGATGGTCGATCTCCTCAAGCGCGTCGACCGGGTGATCCGCACCGACCCCGCCGTGGACATGGTCCTCATGCGCGCCGACGAGACCAACAACGGGCGCATGTTCATCAACCTCAAGCCGCGCGGCGAGCGGCCGGGGATCGAGCAGGTGCTCGAGAACCTGCGCCGCGACGTGCGCTCGGTGCCGGGCGCGAACGTCTACTTCAACCCGATCCAGAACCTGCGCATCGGCGGGCGCGTCTCGAAGAGCCGCTTCCAGTACGTGATGAGGAGCGTCGAGCCCGAGCAGCTCCTCGAGTACTCCCAGAAGCTGATGGCGCTGATGCGCCCGGACCCGATGTTCCGCGACGTGACGAGCGACGCGCAGCTGAAGGGCCTCGAGGCGCGCCTGCAGATCGACCGCGACAAGGCGAACGCGCTCGGCGTGAACATCCAGGACATCCGCACCGCGCTCTACTCGGCCTTCGGCGAGCGGCAGGTGTCGACGATCTACACCGCGGCCGACTCCTACTCGGTGATCCTGCAGGCGACCGACGCGGACAAGCGCGACGAGAGCGCGTTCTCCAAGATCTACGTCCGCGGCAAGGGCGGCGCGCTGGTGCCGCTCACCAGCATCTCCACCGTGCGGCGCGAGGTCGGGCCGGTCGCGATCAACCATACCGGGCAGCTCCAGTCGATCACGGTCTCCTTCAACCTCGCGCCCGGCCAGTCGCTGGGCAACGCCTCGGACCGGATCGAGGCGTGGCGCGACCAGATCCACATGCCGCCCTCGATCCTCACGAGCTGGGGCGGCGACGCGGCCGCCTTCCAGGCGTCGCAGTCGAGCCAGGTGTGGCTCATCGTGAGCGCGCTGCTGGTGATCTACGTGCTGCTCGGCGTCCTCTACGAGAGCTACATCCACCCGCTCACCATCCTCGCCGGGCTTCCGTCGGCGGCGGTGGGCGCGCTCCTCACCCTCACGCTCTTCGGCCAGGACCTCTCGATCATCGCGACCATCGGCATCCTGATGCTGATCGGCATCGTGAAGAAGAACGCCATCATGATGATCGACTTCGCGCTCGACGCGCAGCGCTCGCAGGGTCTCGCGCCGGCGCAGGCGATCCGCCAGGCGTGCCTGCTGCGCTTCCGGCCGATCCTCATGACGACCTTCGCCGCGATGATGGGCGCGATCCCGATCGCGCTCGGCCTCGGCACGGGCGCGGAGCTGCGCCAGCCGCTCGGCCTCGCCGTGGTGGGCGGCCTCGTCTTCTCCCAGGTGATCACGCTCTTCATCACGCCCGTGATCTACCTCTACCTCGACCGCTACTCCGGCAAGGGGCCGGTCACCCGCCCGATCTCGACGGAGCGGGATTCCGCGCTCGCGCCCACGGGCGACGACTGATCGCGGTGCCCTCGCGCCCGCCCCGGCGGCCGTTTCGCTCGCCGGCGCGGGCCTCCCGGAGCCGCTCGCTCATTCATGTCCTCCAGATCGCCCCGGGAGCGGGATTGAGGCGGATCAAGCGAAGCGTCCGCGCGGCAGGCGAAGATGGCCGCGTTCGACGTCGCTTGCCGACCCACACGGATGATCACGTTCCACTCCACCTGCCCGAACGGACACACGGGATCGCACAGCTTCTACAAGGAGCGCCTGGGCGAGCTTCTCGACTCGGGCGAGTTGCGCCTCTGGTGCGTCAAGTGCGACACGCAATGGGACGTGCCGAGCGACGAGCGGGAAGGATTGCGACGACTGATGCGGCTCCACATGTAGCGGTCTGTCGCGAGCCCGCTCCACGCAACCCCGCGCAGCTCTCCGGGATCAGGCGTTCCGGCGCGGGCTGCAACATGACGATGGCATGAGGAAGGAGGACGGGCCACCTTCCGGCGTCATGGCGCGGGCGCCCCAGGCCGCCACCCAAGGGCTGCGTTGAACGCGCGGTAGACAACCCAGAGGAAGAGCAGCGGCAGCAGCACCGTCTGCACGGCGAAGATCGCCATGAGCGTGACAACGTCCCTCACGACGGCCTCCGCC
>DATIVM010000367.1:0-7320 GCA_035465975.1 Usitatibacter sp. | reverse complement strand
GAACGAGAACACCGGCTGCTTGTCCTCGCGCTTGAGGAGCAGGTGGTTGCCGAGGCGCCGCGAGAGCGCGGGGGCGGGATCGAGCGGCGTCTCCACCGCCACGTCGTAGACCTTCGCCGTGAGGATCGCCTCGAGGTATCGTTCCGTCTTCATCCGAATCGTCGCTCGCGCCGCTCGCGCGGAAATCCTTCGCAACCTTGAAGCATACCAAGAAGGGCGGCGCGCCCTGCGGTATGCTTCACGAATGGACGCGAACGCGTTGAAGAAGGCGGCCGCCGAAGCGGCGCTCGCCTACGTCGAGGACGACACCGTCGTCGGGGTGGGGACGGGCTCGACCGTGAACTTCTTCATCGACGCGCTCGCCTCGCGGCGCGCCCGCATCACGGCCGCCGTCGCGAGCTCGGAGGCGAGCGCGAAGCGCCTGCGCGAGCTGCGCATCCCGGTGCGCGAGCTGAACGACACCGACGGCTGCGAGGTCTACGTCGACGGCGCGGACGAGGTGACGGAGCACCTCGCGATGATCAAGGGCGGCGGCGGGGCGCTCACGCGCGAGAAGATCGTCGCGCAGGCGAGCCGCAAGTTCGTCTGCATCGCCGACGCGAGCAAGCTCGTGGGCGTGCTCGGAAGATTCCCGCTGCCCGTCGAGGTGATCCCGATGGCGAGGAGCTTCGTCGCGCGCGAGCTGGTGAAGCTCGGCGGCATGCCGGAGCTGCGCCAGGGCGTCACCACCGACAACGGCAACCTGATCCTCGACGTCCGCGGGCTGAAGATCCTGAACCCGGTGGAGCTCGAGTCGACGATCAACCAGATCCCGGGCGTGGTGACGAACGGGATCTTCGCCCGCCGCCCGGCGGACGTGCTGCTGCTCGCGACCCCCGAGGGCGTGAAGACCTACAAGCGGCCGCGCTAGCCGCTACGACTTCGGGACGTAGCCCTGCGCCTGGTCGGCGCCCTCGCCGAAGAAGTGCTTGCGCATCTGCTCCTCGAGGTACTTGCGGGCGCGCGGGTCGGCGAGGTTCAGGCGGTTCTCGTTCACCAGCATCTTCTGGTGCTCGAGCCAGCCCTTCCACGCCTCCTTCGAGACGCTTTCCCACAGCCGCTTGCCGAGCTCGCCCGGGTAGGGCGGGAAATCCAGCCCCTCGGCCTCGCGCCCGAGCTTGATGCACTTCACCATTCGCGCCATGTGCCGCCTCTTTCCGCTGCCTTGGACAAGCTCCATTCTAAATCCCCGCGCGCGGGCCGACGCGGCGCGTTCGCGGCCTCACAGCTCCTTCACGAAGACCTTGGAGCGGCGATCCGGGTTGTAGCGCTCGCGGCGGCGCCCGGGCAGGCGCGCCGGCTCCGACTCGACGAAGCCGCGCTCGAGGAACCAGTGCGTGGTGCGCGTCGAGAGGACGAAGAGCGACTTCATGCCCGCCGCGCGCGCCTTGGACTCGGCGTAGGCGAGGAGCCGCTCGCCGCGGCCGCCGTCGCGATAGAACGGATTCACCGCGAGCGCCGCGAGCTCGGCGGTCTTCTCCTCCGGGAACGGGTAGAGCGCCGCGCAGCCGAGGATGTTGCCCTCGGAGGCGATCACGAAGAAGTTCCCGATCTCGCGCTCGAGCTGCCGGGGCTCGCGCTTCACGAGGATGCCCTGCTGCTCGAGGGGCTCGAGGATCTGCACGATGCCGGTCATGTCGTCCCGGGACGCGGGCCGGATCGTCTCGGGCGACTCGGGCACGATCATGGTGCCGATGCCGTGGTGGGTGAAGAGCTCGATCAGCAGCGCGCCGTCGACATGGCGGCTGATGAGGTGCGCGCGCTTCACGCCGTTCTCGCAGGCCTTGATCGCGCAGGGCAGGTACACCTGCACGTCCTCGGGGAGGTTGTTGCTCGCCACCACCTCCTTCGCCTGCTTCACCGTGAGCTCGGAAATGAGGCGGCCCTTCGCGTCGAGCGCACCCGCCGTCTCGGTGAGGAAGATGAGCTTGTCGGCCGCGAGCGCCATGGCGGTGGAGGTCGCGACGTCCTCGAGCGTGCAGTTGAAGACGTCGCCCGTGGGCGAGAACCCGATCGGCGAGATCAGCACCACCTCGTGGTCGTCGAGGCGGCGCCGGATGCCGTCGGCGTCGATCTTGCGCACCTCGCCCGTGTGCTGGAAGTCGACGCCGCCCACGACGCCCACCGGCTTCGCGGTGACGAAGTTCCCCGACGAGACGCGGATGTCGGCGCCCCACATGGGGCTGTTCGCGAGCTCCATCGAGAGCAGCGCCTCCATCTCCACGCGCACGATGCCGTTCGCCTCCTTCACGCAGGCGAGCGCGCGGTCGTCGGTCACCCGGCGGTTCGCCTCGTAGCGGGGCGTCACGCCGTGCTGGCGCATCTGCTCCTCGATCTGCGGGCGCGAGCCGTGCACCAGCACCACGCGCACCTCGAGGCTCACCAGCACGTTGATGTCGTGGGTGAGCTGCTGGAACTCGCCGTCGGCGAGCACCTCGCCGCCGAACGCGATCACGAAGGTCGCGCCGCCCCAGCGGTGGATGTAGGGCGTCGCGGCGCGAAACCACTTCACGAACGATTCGGTCTTCGGGACGGAGGGCTTCGCCATGGCGCGCAATTCTAGACTAGCGCGGCGGCCCGGCCGCGAAATCGCCCCACAGCGCGTGGATCGCGGCGAGTGCGGCGAGGGGCGCGGTCTCGGTGCGCAGGATGCGCGGCCCGAGCGAGAGCGGCTCGCAGCCGCGCAAGAGCGCGAGATCGAGCTCGCGCTCGGACAATCCGCCCTCGGGGCCGACGAGGAGCTCGAAGGGCGAGCCCGGCGGCGCATGGTCCGCGAGCCGCGGCGCATCGGGCTTCAGCATCCAGCGCGGCAGGTCGGAAGGCACCGCGATCCAGCTCTGGAAGCCGAGCGTCGGGCGCACCTCCGGGATGCGGTTGCGGCCGCTCTGCTCGCAGGCGGCGAGCGCCACGCGGCGCCAGTGCGCCTCGCGGCGCGCCGCGCGCTCGCCGGAAAGGCGCACGACGCTGCGGTCGCACACCAGCGGCTGGATCCACGCCACGCCCAGCTCCACCGCCTTCTGGATGATCCAGTCCATCTTGTCGGCCTCGGGCAGGCCCTGCGCGAGCCCGATCGCCAGCGCGCTCTCGCGCTCGACGTCGCGCGCGGCGCCGACCTTCACGTCGACGCGGTCGCGGTCGATGCGCTGGATCACGGCCTCGAACTCGCCGCCGCGGCCGTCGAACACCGTGAGCGCGTCCCCGACCTTCAGTCGCAGCGCCTTCGAGACGTGCTGCGCCGCTTCCGGCGCCAGCGCGAACTGGGCCCCGGGTCCGAGGCGGACGTCGCAATGGATGCGGGGAAACGGCATGGGGATCCACCGATGCTAGCATAGGGTCGTGGACATCACGGTTCGCTTCGCCGCGCGCGCGATCGACGCGGTGCGGCGCGTGGCGGCCGAGGAGGTCCTGCCGCGCTACCGCAGCGTGGTATCCGATTCTGCCGGTGCTCCGCAACCACGACGCAAGGACGACGGCAGCATCGTGACCGAGGCCGACTTCGCCGCCCAGGAAGCGCTCGCGAGGCGCCTCGCCGCGATCGAGGATGTCCCGGTGCTCGCCGAGGAGATGAACGCCGAGGCGCAACGCGCGGTCTACGAGACCGCCTCGCGCTACTGGTGCATCGACCCCATCGACGGCACCCGCAACTTCAGCGCCGGCATCCCGTTCTTCGCGATCTCCGTGGCGCTCATGGAGGCCGGCCGCACGGTGTTCGGCACGGTCTACGACCCGATCGCCGACGAGGCGTACTACGCGGTGCGCGGCGCGGGCGCGTGGATCAACCACCGCCCGCTGGAGCTGCCCGCCGCCGGGCCGCCGCTCGCGCGCGCGGTCGCGGAGGTGAGCCCGCGGCGCGAGCTCGCGCGCCTGCGCGGGCCCCTCAAGCGCCATCCGCCCTACGCGAAGCGGCTGGTGAGCGGCTCCTCGGCGCTCTCGTGGTGCCACCTCGCGGCGGCGCGAACCGACGTGCTGCTGCACGGCGGCCAGAAGATGTGGGATTACGCGGCCGGCGCCCTGGTGCTCGAGGAGGCGCGCGGGTTCTTCTGCACCGTGGAGCAGGACGACTTCTGGTCCGCGCCGCCGTGGAGCCGCTCGGTCATCGCCGCGCGCACCGCGCCGCTGCTCGACGAGTGGCGCACCTGGATCCGCCGGCAGCTGGCGAGTGCGTCAAACGAAGATCGTTGAAAGCCCTTCGTGCGCATCACTCAATAGCTCATGCACGCCGCATTGAGGAGGCCCACGCCGAGCGAGGTCGCGCCGAGGAAGAAGCCCTGCGCGGACTTGCCCGCCTGGATGTCGTGGGCGAGGTTGGGGACGAGGAGCTTCACGGCGACGAACGCGCAGAGCTGCACCACGAGGGCGAGCGCCGCCCAGATCGCCATGTCCGCCAGGCCCACGCTGTAGCGCACCGTCGCCGAGAGCGGCACGATGAAGCCGAGGAGCGACCCCGAAAGGCTGAAGGAAGCCGCGAGGTTGCCTTCGCGGATCAGCGCGAGCTCGCGGTAGGGCGTGAGGCGGATGTAGATCGCGACGAAGA
This sequence comes from Usitatibacter sp., assembly GCA_035465975.1. GTDB lineage: Bacteria > Pseudomonadota > Gammaproteobacteria > Burkholderiales > Usitatibacteraceae > Usitatibacter. The sequence goes on along the minus strand of DATIVM010000367.1, from coordinate 2,747 downwards.
GCCCCAGGAACACGAGCGACACGGCGAGGTAGATCAGGAAATCGTCGAATCCGGCGAACGAGTCGAACACTTGTCTGCTCATGGTTTCCCTCAGTCTGCGACGAAGTAGTGGGGCACGAAGCGGCTGGTGTCCCGGGTGATGGGGCCCGAGTCCTCGCGGATGCCGATGCCGGCGGGCTCCCCGCCCACGACCCAGGAGCCGATCACCGTGTAGTTGCCGTCGAAGCGCGGCAGCTCGTGATACGCCTGCCAGACGTAGCCCTCCTCGCCGTACTCGCCCGGCTCCTCGAGCGTGCGGCCGCCGGAGGTGATCGCGACGTTCGCGCCCTCGCGCGAGTAGATCGGCTTCTTCACGAAGTCGGTGGCGAAGCGCCCCGGCTCGAAGCTCGCCTCGAGGAGGTTCGGGTGCCCGGGGAACATCTCCCAGAGCACCGGCAGGATCGCCTTGTTGGAGAGGAGCATCTTCCAGGCCGGCTCGATCACCTGCATGCGGCGCTCGAGGAGGTGCGCCCCGAACTCCTCGCGCGCCATCCACTCCCACGGATACAGCTTGAAGAGCGCGGCGATGGGCCGCTCCTCGAGGTCCACGAAACGCCGGCCGTCCCAGCCGACGTCGCCGATGTCGATCGCGCGCGCGTCGAGCCCCGCCTGCATCGCCGTGTCGCGGAGGTAGTCGAGGTTGCCGCGGTCCTCCGCCGATTCCGAGGCGCACGCGAAGTACACGCGACCGTCGGCGGGAAGCGCGCCGCGCATCTCCTTCCAGCGCGCCACGAGCTTCTCGTGGATCGAGTTGAACTGGTCGTGCTGCGGGAAGGCGTCCTGCAGCCAGTACCACTGCACGACGCTCGCCTCGAGTAGCGCGGTCGGCGTGTCCGCGTTGTACTCGAGCATCTTCGGCTCGCCCTCGCCGTTCCAGGAGAGGTCGAAGCGCCCGTAGAGGCTCGGGTCGTCCTCCTCCCACGAGCGCTCGATCAGCGCGCCGAAGGGCTCGGGGATGCGCAACCGCCCGTAGTCGCCGCGCTCGATCACGCGCCCCGCCGCCTCGATGCAGCGCTCGTGCAGCTCCGCGGTGGCGGCCTCGAGCCGGTCCACCTCCGCCGCGGTGAAGCGGTAGCAGGCGCGCTCGTCCCAGTACACCTCGCCGTCGATGGTGTGGAAGTCGAAGCCCAGCGCCTCGACCCGGGCCGGCCAGTCCACGCGCGGGATGCGCGATTCGCGTTGCACCGCGCTAGCCTCCCGAGGAGCGGCCCGAGGCGCCGAATCCGCCGCGCGTGCTGTGCGAGGACGTGCTGCCGATGGAGCGCGAGGAGCGCGTCCACGTGGAGCCGCCGCTCCGCGAGTGGTACGTGTAGCTGGGCCCGTACCAGTAGCCCAGCCGGGAGTGGCCCGGGTTGGTGGCCCGCGTGCAGTCCTGCGGCGTGTTTCCCCAGTCGGCGAGGCAATCCTCGCGCGACGCGTAGACGTCGCGGCGCTGGTCGTCGCCGCGCCCGCAGCCCGAGAGCGCCGCCACGCCGATCAGCACCAGCGTCACGCGCGCCGAGGATTTGCGCACCTTCCCCGCCATGGCCGTTCCTTCCTCCCCACGCCCTCGGGCTCCGCGTCGCCGCGCGGCTTCAGCCCACCAGCGCCCGCACGTAGTTGGGCAGCGCGAACATCGCGCGATGCACTTCCCCGTTGTAGTACTGCAGGTCCCCGATGCCGCGCTCGCGGATCACGCGCTCCACCGCCTCGGGCGCGACTTCCCGCGGGTCGAGCGAATCGGACGCGCAGGCGAATCCCCAGATCGAGCCGTAGAGCGGGATGTGCACGAAGTACGGCGCGACCACCCGGAACACCTGGCGCAGGCTCGCGAGCGTGGAGCGCACGCGATGCGGGTGCGAGAAGGGCGAGCCGACGTGGAGCGTCAACGCGCCGCCCGGCGCCATCGCCCGGCGCACGAGCGCGAAGGTCTGCGGCGAATAGAGGTCGACCGCGGGCCCGACCGGATCGGTGAGGTCCATCGAGACGAGGTCGTAGCGCACGCCGGTCGAGCGCAGGTAGGCGAGCCCGTCGCCCACCGTGATCCTGAGCCGCGGGTCGTCGAACGCGCCGCGGTGCACGCGCCCGAACTGGGCCTTGGCGACCTCGATCACCTCCGGATCGAGCTCCGCCATGTGCACGCGCTCGATCGTCGAGTGCTTGAGGAGCTCCTCCGATGAGCCGCCGTCGCCGCCGCCGATCACCAGCGCGCGCTTCGGGCCCGGGTGCGCGACGGCCGCCGGGTGCACGAGATTCTCGTGGTAGAAGAACTCGTCGCGCTCGGAGGTCATGTTGAACCCGTCGAGCCGGAAGATGCGGCCGAGCTCGGGGGTCTCGTAGACTTCGAGGAGCTGGAAGGGCGTCTGGCGACGCTCGAGCAGCGTGCCCTCGAAGTACACGCCGCTCGCGTCGTTGAGCCGCTCGAGGATCTTCTCGGACACCGCCGCCGGGAGCGTCAGGCGACGCGCTTCTTGAGCGGCAGGTCCTTGCCCCGCATGACGCGCTCGACGAGCACGTCGCCGGGCTTCAATGCCTTCACCAGCGCCTTGTAGACCGCTTCCGCCTTCCCGGTGTTGTCGGCCGTGTAGTTGCAGACGTACACATCGAGCGTCGCCCCGTCCCGTTCGGGCCAAGTGTGGATCGCCAGGTGGGATTCCGCGAGGACGACCGCGCCCGTGGCCCCGCCTTCCTGGGTGCCGTCGATGCCGTCGAATTGGTAGAAATGGTCC
>DATIVM010000366.1:0-8128 GCA_035465975.1 Usitatibacter sp. | reverse complement strand
GTTCAGGCTGATGCCCCACGCGCCGTCGCCCACGTAGGCGATCGCGGGGCGGTCGGGGCGCGCCACCTTGGCGCCGCATGCGACCGGGAACGCGTAGCCGCAATTGCCGAAGCTCATCGCCGCGAGCATCGAGCGCGGCTCGTCGAAGCGCAGGTACGAGTTCGACACCGAGCAGATGTTGCCGATGTCGGTCGAGACCATGGCGCCCTTCGGCATCGCCCGCTCGAGCGCGCGCAGCATCTGGCGCGGGTGCATCGCGCTCGCGTTCTTCGAGACCTCGACCGAGTACGCGTCGGTCTCGTGCGTCCAGCGCTCGAGCTCCTTCTCCCACGCCGACTTCTCGGCCTTGATCGCCGCGTCGCGCTCGGCCTTGTTCTGCTGGCACGCGAGGGACTTGCCCTTGAGGCGCTGCACGAGCGCGGCCGCCGCGGCGCGCGCGTCGCCGTTGATGCCGACCGAGATCGCCTTCACCAGGCCCAGCATGCGCGGGTCCGAGTCGATCTGGATGATCCGCGCATCCTTCGGCCAGTAGTCCATGCCGTACTGGGGCAGCGTGCCGAAGGGGCCGAGGCGCGTGCCGAGCGCGAGCACCACGTCGGCCTTCGAGATGAGCTTCATCGCCGCCTTCGAGCCCTGGTAGCCGAGGGGCCCCGCCCACAGCGGGTGCGAGGCGGGGAAGGCGTCGTTGTGCAGGTAGCTCTCCGCGACCGGCGCGTGCAGGAGCTCGGCGAGCGCCACCGCCTCGCGCGTGCCCTCGCTCATGATCACGCCCCCGCCGGCGAGGATCACCGGGAACTTCGCGCCGGCGAGGAGCTCGGCGGCGCGGTCGAGCGCCGCCTCGTCGCCCGCGCCGCGGCCGATGCGGATCGGCTGCGCGATCTCGCACTCGATGTCGCCGTAGAAGAAGTCGCGCGGGATGTTGAGCTGCGTGGGCCCCATCTCGAGCATCGCGCGGTCGAAGCAGCGCGCGGCGATCTCCGCCATGCGCGTGCGATTGTTCACGTGGCCCTGGTACTTGGTGATCTTCGAGAAGATCGGCAGCTGCTCGGTCTCCTGGAAGCCGCCCAGGCCCAGGGTGCCGGAGCCGGTCTCGGGCGTGATCACCACCACCGGCGAGTGCGCCCAGTAGGCCGCGGCGACGCCGGTGACGAAGTTGGTGACGCCCGGCCCGTTCTGCGCGATGCACACGCCGTGGCGGCCGGAGACGCGCGAATAGCCGTCCGCCATGTGCACCGCGCCCTGCTCGTGGGCGGTGGGAATGAAGCGGATGCCGGCGGCGGGGAAGATGTCGAGCGCGTCCATGTAGGCCGAGCCGACGATGCCGAAAATGTCCGTCACCCCCTGGGCGACCATGGTCTCCACGAGGGCTTCGGAGGGGGTCATCTTCACCTTTCCGCGCACCACTTCGCGGGGTTTGAGGGTCATGTCGTTCATGGCGGGGGCCTCCTGGGAGCGGAATGCGGGGTCTCGATTGGCGGAACACTATAGCAGCTAGGCAGGCGGTGCAACAGGTGATTCCATTGTTCGGAACAAAAGTGTTGCACTGACGAAATGTTTTGCACTACGCTGGCGGGCATGGCAACCCTGCTCGATGCCCCCGACCGCGCGCGCCGCGACGCCGCCCAGGAGAACTCGTCCACGCTGAAGGCGCTCGCCGTGCTGGAGGCGCTGGTGCGCGCCGGGCGGCCGGTCACGCTCACCGAGCTCATGCAGGCGACGGGCCTGCCGAAGCCCACGCTGCACCGCACGCTCTCGCTCTTCGAGGACGGCGGCTACGTGCAGCGCGAGCCCGCGGGGCGCGCCTACTCGGTCGGCCCGCGCCTCGCCTCCCTCGGCCTCGCGATCCTCACCCACGATTCCGTGGCGACGCTGCGCCACGCGATCCTGCGCCAGCTCGTCGCCGACGTCGGCGAGACGTGCAACCTCGCGATCCTGCGCCGCGGCGAGGTGGTGTACCTCGACCGCGTCGAGGCGGAATGGGCGCTGCGCCTGCACCTTCCCGTCGGCAGCACGATTCCCCCCCATTGCAGCGCGAGCGGCAAGCTCCTCATCGCGCTCATGCCCGCCGAGCAGCGCACGGCGCTCATCGCCTCGATGCCGCTGCCGCGATTCACCGAGCGCACGATCACGGACCGCAACCTGCTCGAGAAGGAGCTGGACCGCATCGCGGCGACCGGCTATGCGCTCGACAACGAGGAATACGTGCTGGGCGTCGCCTGCGTCGCCGTGCCGGTGCGCGTGAACGCAGAGGCGGTGGCGGCGGTCGCCGTGCACGCCGCGACGGCGCGGCTGCCGCTGCAGATGGCCATCGAACTCGTGCCGCGCCTGGGCGAAGCCGCCCAGCGCATCGCGGCCACCTTTGCCTGAGGCGAACCATGGATGCCGAAACCGAAGCCGGGAACAAGGTCGAGATCCACCGCGGACTGAAGGGCGTCTACTTCGACCGCTCGCGCGTCTGCGACATCGACGGGCGCGCGGGGATGCTGTGGTACCGGGGGTACACGATCCACGACCTCGCGGAGAAGTCGACCTTCGAGGAGACCTGCTACCTGCTCTTCCACGGCGAGCTTCCGACCGCCGCCGAGCTCGCGGGCTTCTCGTCGCTGCTGCGCGCCGCGCGCGTGCTGCCGCCGCAGGTGCTCGAGCTCGTCCGCATCGTGAAGGACGCGCACCCGATGGACGTGCTGCGCACCGCGGTCTCCGCGCTCGCCGCCTTCGACCCGGACGTGGCCGACAACTCGCCCGAAGCGACGATGCGCAAGGGCATCCGGCTCACCTCCCAGGTGCCGATGATCGTCGCTGCGCACGACCACATCCGCAAGGGCCGTGCGCCGGTCGCCCCCGACCCGGAGCTCGGCCACGCCGCGAACTTCCTCTACATGCTGAAGGGCACGCGCCCCAGCGTCGATGCGGCGAAGCTCATGGACGTGGACATGATCCTGCACGCCGAGCACGGGTCGAACGCCTCGTCGTTCACCGCTCGCGTCGTGGCCGGCACCGAGGCGAACCTGCACGCGGCGATGACCGCGGCGCTCGCGGCGCTCTCGGGTCCGGCGCACGGCGGTGCCGCCGAGAACGTGATGAAGATGGCGCAGGAGATCGGCGAGCCGGGGAACGCCGCCGAGTACGTGAAGCGCAAGCGCGCGAACCGCGAGGCGGTGATGGGCTTCGGGCACCGCGTCTACCGTGCCGAGGACCCTCGCGCGCGCCACATGCGCGCCGGGGTCGAGAAGCTCTCCCGGGAGATGGGCCAGCCGCAGTGGTACCAGATCCTCGCGGCGCTGGTGGAGGCGATGAAGCCCTACGCGCGCCACGGCGTGAACGTGAACGTCGATTTCTACGCGGGCGTCGTCTACTACCTGAACGGCATCGCGCAGGACCTGTTCGTGCCGATCTTCGCCGTGGGCCGCGTGCCCGGCTGGACGGTGCAGGTGCTGGAGCAGATGGAATCGAACATCCTCATCCGCCCGCTCACGCTCTACAACGGGCCGGCGCCGCGCGACTACGTGCCGATGGAGGCGCGCTAGTGCGCGGGGGTCCCCGGCTCGTCGGGGTCGGTCACCCGGGCGGCGAGCACCGCGGCGGTGGCGACGATGTCGTCCACGCTCGCCCCGCGCGACAGGTCGCTCACCGGCTTCGCGAAGCCCTGCAGCACCGGGCCCACCGCGCGCGCGCCGGCGAGGTGCTGCGTGAGCTTGTAGCCGATGTTGCCCGCGTCGAGGTCGGGGAACACCAGCACGTTCGCGCGCCCCGCCACCGCGCTTTCCCGCGTGACCTTCTTGCGCGCCACGCTTTCCACGAGCGCCGCGTCCGCCTGCAGCTCGCCGTCGATGGCGAGGGCGGGATCTCGGGCGCGGGCGAGGGCGAGCGCGCGCGTCACCTTCTCGACGTGCGGGTGGCTCGCGCTTCCGTGCGTGGAGAACGAGAGCAGCGCCACGCGCGGGTCCTCGCCGGTGAGCGCCCGGAAGCTCGCCGCCGAGGCGAGCGCGATGTCGGCGAGCGCCTCGGGATCGGGGTCCGGATTCACGGCGCAATCGGCGTACAGCAGCACGCGGTCGGCGAGGACCATGAGGAAGAAGCTCGACGGCGTGCGGATGCCGGGCGCGAGCCCGACGGTCATCATGCCCGCCTCGATCACGCGCGCGGTGGGATGCGCCGCGCCCGCGAGGAGCGCGTCCGCGTGCCCCGCCTTCACCATCATGCCCGCATGAAAGAGCGGCTTCGCCACCGCGCGCCGCGCGATCCTCGGGTTGCCGGGCCACAGCGCCGCATACTCGTCGAGCCGCGGGTCGTCCTGCGGCGGCCCGGGGAGGATCGGCTGCGCGAGGCGTTCCGCGCGCAGCCGCCGCGCCGCCTCGACGATGCGCTCGTCGCCCGTTTCCGGCAGCACGATGCGGCGGGGATGCGCGCGTGCGCGCTCGAAAATCCGTTGCAGGATGTCCATGGGAGCGGCCGCATTATTGCACGAGGGATCCGGCGCCCATGACGTGATTCGCGCGGCATGGCATCCTGCCGGATCCGGCATGCCGGCAAACACCCAACAACGAGAGAGGAGATCGAGATGGACGAACGCAATCCGCATCGCACGACCCGCCGATCGCTGCTGATCGCGGCCTCCGCGCTGGCCCTGGCTCCGCGCGTGGCGCTCTCGCAGGGTTACCCGACGCGCCCCATCGACATCATCGTGCCCTGGGGCCCGGGGGGCGGAGCGGACCAGCTCGCGCGGCTCACCGCGAAGCTCATCGAGCCGCTGATGAAGACCTCGTTCCCGGTGGTGAACGTGCCGGGCGCGACCGGCGCGACGGGCATGGCGAAGCTCCTTTCCGAGCCCGCCGAGGGCTACTCGATGGCGGTGTACATCGCCGACACCAACGCGCTCCTCGCCGGCAAGTCGCCGCGCTGGACGGTGAACGACATCACGCCGATCGCGATCATGATGCAGTGCCCCTCGTTCCTGTTCCTCGCCGAGAACGGCCGCATCAAGGACTGGGCGCAGTTCGAGAAGGAGGCGCGCGCCAAGCCCAAGACGCTGAAGGTCGCGACCCTCGGCTTCGGCAGCGTCGACGACATGACGCTCTCCTACCTCGCGGCCAAGGGCATCGAGGTGATCCAGGTGCCGTACGCGAAGCCCTCCGAGCGCTACGTCTCGGTGATCGGCGGCCACGTCGACGCGCTCTACGAGCAGGCGGGCGACGTGCGCCAGTTCATCACCAACAAGCAGATCAAGCCGATGATGATCTTCGCGAAGAAGCGCCTGCCGGCCTTCCCGGACGTGCCCTGCTCGACGGAGCTCGGCTACGACATCACGCTGCCGCAGTTCCGCTCCTTCGTCGTGAAGTCCGGCACCCCCGCCGACCGCGTGAAGATGATGAGCGACGCGATGGCGAAGGTCGCGGCCACCGACGAGTACAAGAAGTTCCTCGAGGCGCAGTACGCGGCCGACGACAGCTTCATCGCCGCGGACAAGGCCGGTGCCTTCCTGCAGCAGCAGCTCGCCGACATGAAGGCCGCCATCGGGAAGAAGGGCTGAGGACGGCGTGAAGGCGAGGCTCGCCGAGCTGGTCCCGTACGCGGCGCTGCTCGCCGGCGCCGCGTACCTCTATCACGACGCCGCCAGCTTCGCGGGCCTCGGCCGCCCCGGGCAGCTCGGCCCCGACTTCTGGCCCAAGGCGGTGCTGATCCTGCTGATGATCGTGTGCGGGATCGAGATCGTGCGCCGCGCGCTCGCGCCCGCGGCGGCGGCCGTTCCCGCGCCCGAGGCCGGGCCGCAGCCGCAGGCGGAGGAAGCGCAGCGCCACGGGCATCTCCTCGCCGGCGGCATCGTGCTCACGATCCTCTACGTGCCGGGCATCGCCTACCTCGGCTTCTTCCTCGCCACCGCGCTCTTCCTCGCCGCGTTCATGTACGTCGGCCGCTATCGGCGAGCGCGCATCGTCGCGGCGGCGAGCGTGCTCGGAAGCCTCGCGTTCGTGTTCGTGTTCATGAAGGTCGTGTACGTGTCGCTGCCGCTCGGCGCGGGACCGTTCCGCAACCTCTCGGCGTGGATCATGGCCGCGCTCGGGATCCACTAGAAGGGCCGCATGCAAGACGTCCTGCACCAGCTCGCCCTCGGCTTCGTGCACCTCGGCACGCCGACGAACGCGCTCGCGCTCGGCGTGGGCCTCGTGGTCGGGATGCTCGTCGCCGTGCTCCCCGGCCTCACGCTCGTGATGGGGGTGGTCCTCGCGCTGCCGTTCACCTACGGCATGGGCGTGACCGAGTCGATCGTGCTCCTCACGGCGATGTACCTCTCGGGCACGTACGGCGGCGCGTTCACCTCGATCCTCTTCCGCATCCCCGGCGAGCCGCTCGACGTGCCGCTGCTGTGGGACGGCTATCCCATGGCGCGGCAGGGCGAGCCCGCGAAGGCGCTCGGCTGGACGCTCCTCGCAGCGCTCGTCGGCGGGCTCATCACGGCGACCTCCGCGGTCGCGCTCGCCGTGCCGTTCGCGAGATTCGCGCTGCGTTTCGACGCGCCCGAATATTTCGCGATCGTGCTCTTCGGCCTCTCGGGCGTGGTCGCGCTTTCCGGCGGCTCGCTCGCGAAGGGCGTGATCAGCCTGTGCGTCGGGCTCCTTCTCGCCACCGTCGGGGTCGACGACACCTACGGCGCCGACCGCTTCACCTTCCAGATCCCGATCCTCAAGGACGGCATCGAGTACCTCACGGTGATGGTGGGCGCCTACGGCCTGGGCGAGGTGCTCACGCGCATGGAGCAGGGGTTCGTCACGCCCGCCATGGAATCGGACCGCAAGGTGGAGACCCGGCTCCCCAAGTGGCGCGAGATCCGCAGCCTCAAGCCCACGATGCTCCGCAGCGCGCTCATCGGCGTGATCTGCGGCATCGTTCCGGGCGCGGGCGCGACGGTGGGCTCCTTCGTCGCCTACGGCGTCGAGGCGCAGTACGGCAAGCGCCGCGACAAGCTCGGCACGGGCATACCGGAAGGCATCGTCGCGCCGCAGCTCGCCTCCACGGCGACCGTCGGCGGCCACATGGTGCCGCTCCTCGCGCTCGGCATCCCGGGCAGCGGCGCGACCGCGGTGATCCTCGGCGCGTTCCTGCTGCACGGCGTGCAGCCCGGCCCGCAGATCTTCCAGACGAGCGGCGACATGGTGTACACGATCTTCGCCTCGATGTTCGCGGCCGTGATCGGCATGTGCCTGCTCGGCTACTTCGCGATCAAGCCGCTCATCTGGGTGCTGCGCCTTCCGGAGGCGGCCACCTCGGCCTTCGTCGCGCTCTTCTGCTTCGTGGGCGCCTACAGCGCGCGCAACAGCCTCACGGACCTGTGGATGATCGTGATCTTCGGCGTGGTGGGGTACCTCTTCGAGCGCTTCCGCTTTCCCATCGCCCCGATGGTCCTCGGCTGCATCCTCGGGCCCGTCGCGGAGAATTCCTTCATGACCAGCATGATCGCCTACCAGAACGACTGGACCGTCTTCTTCACCCGCCCCATCAGCGGCGTGGTCATGGCGCTCACGGCGCTCGCGCTCGCATGGCCCCTGGTCCGCCACCTGCGCGGGCTGATCCGCGCGCGGCGGATTCCGGCCGACCTGATGCCCCTCGGGCGCGAGGTGAAGCCGTGAGCGCGGGCGTGATGGCGCCGGTCGCGGAGACGGTCGCGGGCCTGGTGCGCCGCGCGCGCGCCGCGCAGGCGATCGCCGAGGGCTACGACCAGGCGCGCGTCGACGAGCTGGTGGCCGCCGCGGGCTGGGCGATCCTCGAGCCGAAGCGCAACCGCGCGCTCGCGGAGCTCGCGGTGCGCGACACCGGCATCGGCGACGTCGAGGACAAGGTGCTCAAGAACCACCGCAAGACGCTGGGTCTGCTTCGCGACCTCCACGGCATGAAGACCGTGGGCGTCATGTCCGACGACCCGGCCACCGGGATCGTCGAGATCGGCCGGCCCGTGGGCGTGGTGTGCGCGGTCACGCCCTCGACCAATCCGGCGGCGACCCCGGCGAACAAGATCATCAACAGCCTGAAGGCGCGCAACGCCGTCATCGTGGCGCCCTCGCCGAAGGGCGCATCGACCTGCGCGCGGCTGATCGGGTTCGTGCACGCGCAGCTGGACCGCATCGCGGCGCCC
>DATIVM010000365.1:0-14698 GCA_035465975.1 Usitatibacter sp. | reverse complement strand
ATCGCGTCGAACCAGGCGTCGTGGCGGAGCTCGAGGCCCGCCGACCGGGCGCCGGCGGCGATCGCCGAGGCGCGGCGGTGGACCCGCTCGGCCATCGCCCGGAGCCCGTCCGGTCCGTGCCAGCAGGCGTAGAGGCCGGCGATGACCGCCAGGAGGACCTGCGCGGTGCAGATGTTCGAGGTCGCCTTCTCGCGCCGGATGTGCTGCTCGCGCGTCTGGAGCGCGAGGCGCAGCGCGGGCCTGCCCTGCGCGTCCACCGTCACGCCCACCAGGCGTCCGGGGAGCTGCCGCTTGAGCTCGTCGCGCACGGCGAGATAGGCGGCATGGGGGCCGCCGAAGCCCATCGGCATGCCGAAGCGCTGCGTCGAGCCCGCGGCCACGTCGGCGCCCCATTCACCCGGCGGCACGAGGATCGCGAGCGCGAGCAGGTCCGCGGCGGCGACGAGGTATGCGCCGCGCCCGTGCAGCGCGGCGGCGAGCGGCGCATAGTCGCGCACGTCGCCCTGCGCGCCGGGGTACTGCACGATCGCGGCGAAGGCGTCGATCGAGGCAAGCTCGCGCGCGGGCGCGACGCGCACCTCGATCCCGAGCGGCGTCGCGCGCGTGCGCAACACCTCGATCGTCTGCGGCAGCACGTCGTCGGCGACCGCGACCGCGCGCGAGGGCGAGGCCGAGGCGCGGCGGCAGAGCGTCATCGCCTCCGCCACCGCCGTCGCCTCGTAGAGCAGCGAGGCATTGGCGACCGGGAGCGCAGTGAGCTCCGCCACCATCGTCTGGAAGTTGAGCAGCGCCTCGAGCCGTCCCTGCGAGATCTCGGGCTGGTACGGCGTGTACGCGGTGTACCAGCCGGGATTCTCGAGGACGTTCCTCAGGATCACCGCCGGGGTCCACGTCCCGTAGTAGCCCTGCCCGATGAACGACTTGAAGACGCGGTTCCCGAGCGCGATGCGGCGCAGGCGCGCGAGCGCCTCGCCCTCCCGGCGCGGCTCGCCGAGGCCCATGGGCGTGCGCCGGCGGATGCCGCGCGGGATCACGGCGTCCACCAGCGCCTCGCGCGAGGGAAAGCCGAGGAACGCGAGCATCGCGGCCTGCTCCTCCTCCCCGGGGCCGATGTGGCGGCGGCGGAACGCGGCGTGGTCCTCGAGCTCCGCGAGGCTCGTGCGCGAGGTGCGAATGGGTGTGTCGGGCATGGCGTCCTCCCGGCCTTCAGGCCGATGCGACCTTCTCGTAGCCGCCCGCATCGAGGAGCCGGTCGAGCTCCGCGGGATCGTCGGGCCGGATGCGGTACACCCACGCCGCGAACGCGTCCGCGTTCACCTGCTCGGGCGCGGACGAGAGCTCGGCGTTCGCCGCGACGATCTCGCCGGAGACCGGCGCGTAGATGTCGGAGGCGGCCTTCACGGATTCGACGACGCCGACCGCCTCGCCCGCCTTCACCTTGCGGCCGGGCTGCGGCGGCTCGACGAACACGATGTCGCCGAGCTGCTCCTGGGCGTGGTCGGTGATGCCGACGCTCACGTTGCCGTCGGATTCGCGGCGCGCCCACTCGTGCGACGCGGTGTAGCGCAGGTTCTGCGGGAGTTTCATCGGGTCTCCTCGGGAGGAAGCAGGGATTTTCCGTGGCGCACGAAGGCGGGCTTCACGACGCGCGCGGCGAGCCGCTTGCCGCGCACCGCGACCCGCACCGTCGCGCCGGGCGCGATGCCGCGCGCGAGACGCGCGAGCGCGATGGAGCGCCCGAGCGTCGGGGAGAACGTGCCGCTCGAGATCTCGCCGACGCGCTCCTCGCCGGCGAAGACTTCCTGGTGCGCGCGCAGGACGCCGCCGGCGTCGACGAGCACGAGGCCCAGGAACTCGCGTTGCCGCCCGCGCGCGAGGAGCGCTTCCTTGCCGACGAAGTCGCGCGCGCCGCGCAGGTCCACGGTCCAGGCGAGGCCCGCGTCGAGGGGCGAGACGGCCTCGTCCATGTCCTGGCCGTAGAGGTTCATGCCGGCCTCGAGGCGCAGCGTGTCGCGCGCGCCCAGGCCACAGGGACGTGCGCCCGCCGCGACCAACGCCTTCCAGGTTTCCACGACGCGCGTTGCGGGCATCACGATCTCGAAGCCGTCCTCGCCGGTGTAGCCGGTGCGCGCGACCATGACATCCGCGACGAGCGCCGCGCTGAAGGGAGCGAGCGGCTCGGTGGCCGGCCGCACCTCCGGCATCGCCTGCCACAAGCGCTGCCTCGCGCGCGGGCCCTGCAGCGCGAGCATCGCAAGGTCTTCGCGCGGCGCGATCGCGACGCCGGAAGCCCAGCGCGCGCGCAGCGACTCGAGCCACGCGAGGTCCTTTTCCGCAGTCGCCGCGTTCACCACGGCGCGGAAGAAATCGTCGCGCAGGAAATAGACGATGAGATCGTCGAGCACGCCCCCATCCTCGGCGAGCATGCAGGTGTAGAGCGCCCTGCCGGGTGTGGCCAGGCGCTCCACGTCGTTCGCGAGCGCGCGCCGCAGGAACGCGCGCGCCTGCGGCCCGCGGAAATCGACCACGCGCATGTGGGAGACGTCGAAGAGACCCGCGTCGCGGCGCACCGCGTGGTGCTCCTCGACCTGCGAGCCGTAGTGCAGCGGCATCTCCCAGCCGCCGAAATCGACCATGCGGGCGCCCGCTTCCCGATGCACTGCTTTGAGCGGCGTCTTTTTCACTGCGCGTCGGCCTCCCGGAAACGAAAAGGGCCAGGCGAGCTTGCGCTCCCTGACCCCTCTGTCCTCGGTACCTGAGAGATTACGCCGCGGCTCCCACGGCGCTCGCCCCTTCGGTGGGCCGCGCGCCTTCCGGCGGGAAGGCGGCTGCCGCTCTCCAGAGTCCGGGAAAATCCCCCGGCCCCGATCGGTCCTTTTGCCTGAGAGTTTGCGGGTGCTACCCCTTCGGCGGCGCCTCGCGGGCGCGCTCTCCCGATCGGATGCGACCGATTTTCGGCCAACTACGGGAGCTTGTCCAGCGTGACGGGAGGCGCCGCGCGGGCGGAAAGACTTACGCGCGCGGCGAGACTTGCGGCTTCAGGCGTCGGCCGACGAGGACTCGATCAGCGCGAAGAGCTCGGAGGGGATCACCGGCTTCACCAGGTGGCCGTTGAAGCCCACCTCGGCCGAGCGCCGGCGGTCCTCCTCCTGCCCGTATCCGGTGAGCGCGTAGAGGCGGGTGCCGGCGCGCTGCGGCATCGCGCGGATGCGCGCCGCCACTTCGTAGCCGCTCATGCCGGGAAGGCCGATGTCGAGCAGCACGATGTCCGGGCGGTCGGCGGCGACGCGCTGCAGGGCCGCCTCGCCGTCGTGGGCGACGGCCACCTCGTGTCCGGTCATGCGCAGCAGCATCGCGAGGCTGCTCGCGGCGTCGTCGTTGTCGTCGACGACGAGGATCGAGCGCCGCGCGCTCGCGATGGGCGCCTCGCCCGACGGCGGGCTCGCAGGGGACTCGAGCTCCACCTCCAGGCGCGGCAGGCGCACCTCGAACTCGGCGCCGCGTCCCGCGCCCTCGCTGCGCGCGACGATGGAGCCGCCGTGCAGAGCGACGATGCGGCGCGAGAGCGTGAGCCCGATGCCGAGGCCACCCTCGGAGCGATCGAGCGTGCGCTCGCCCTGCGCGAAGAGGTCGAACACGCGGTCGAGCAGGTGGGCCGGAATCCCCATGCCGTTGTCGCGCACGCGCACCACGCACTCGTCGCCCTCCTGCGTGCTGCCGAGCTCGATGCGGCCTCCTTCCGGCGTGTACTTGGCCGCGTTGTTGAGCAGGTTCACGATCACCTGCGTGAGGCGCGTCATGTCGCCGTGCACCGGCAGCGGGCGTCCGGCGAGGCGCACCTCGAGGCTCTGGCGGCGGCCGTCGATGAGCGGGCGGCTTCCCTCGATCGCGCGGTGCACCGCGACGTTGAGGTCCATGGGCTCGCCCTTCATGCGCAGCTTCCCGCGCGTGATGCGGCTCACGTCGAGGAGGTCGTCCACCAGGCGCGCGAGCTGCGAGGTCTGGCGCTCGATCACCTCGCGCGACCACGCCACGCGCGGCGGCAGGTCCGAATGCGCGCCCATGATCGTGATCGCGTTGCGGATCGGCGCGAGCGGGTTGCGCAGCTCGTGGGCGAGCATCGCCAGGAATTCGGTGAGGCGCCGCCCCTGCTGCTCGAGGCTCTCCATGCGTTTGCGGTCCGTCATGTCGCGCGTGACCTGCGCGAAGCCGCGCAGCCGCCCCTCGTCGTCGTGGAGCGCGGTGACCACCGTCTCGGCCCAGTAGCGGTCGCCGTCCTTGCGCAGGCGCCAGCCGAGATCCTCGGAGCGGCGGTTGAGCTTTGCGTGCCGCAGGTCGTCGGCGGGCCTTCCGGCGGCCACGTCCTCGGCCGGATAGAAGCGCTCCATCGACTGGCCGACGATCTCCTCCTCGGTGTAGCCCGTCATGCGCTGGGCACCGGTGTTCCAGCTCGTCACGCGGCCCACCGGATCGAGCATGAAGATGGCGTAGTCCTCGATGCCCTCGAGCAGGAGGCGGAAGCGCTCCTCGCTCCGGCGCAGCTTCTCCTCCTGCGCGCGGCGATCCGAGAGGTCGCGCGTGATCTTGGAGAAGCCGCGCAGCCGGCCCGCGGGATCGCGCAAGGCCGTGATCACCACGTTGGCCCAGAAGCGCCCGCCGTCCTTGCGCACGCGCCAGCCCTCGTCCTCGAAGTGGCCGATCCGCTCCGCCTCCTTGAGCTCGGTGGTCGGCCAGTGGCGCGCGATCGCCTCCGGCGTGTAGAAGACCGAGAAATGCTTGCCGATGATCTCCGCGGCCTCGTAGCCCTTGATGCGGCGCGCCCCCCGGTTCCAGCTCACCACGCGCCCCTGCGGGTCGAGCATGAAGATCGCGTAGTCCTGGACGTTCTCCACCAGCAGCCGGAAGCGCTCCTCGCTCTCGCGCAGCCGCTCCTCGTTCTGGCGGCGCTCGCTCAGGTCGCGCGTCACCTTCGCGTAGCCGATGAGCCGGCCCTGGTCGTCGCGCATGGCGGTGATCACGACGTTCGCCCAGAAGCGGCTGCCGTCCTTGCGGACGCGCCAGCCCTCGTCCTCGAAGCGCCCGAGCTGGGCCGCGGTCTCGAGCTCGTACTCGGGCCAGCGCCTGTCCACCGCGGCCTGCGGATAGAAGACCGAGAAGTGCCGCCCGATCGCCTCGGCGGCCGTGTAGCCCTTGAGCCGCTCGGCGCCGGCGTTCCAGGAGACGATGTTCCCCTGGGCGTCGAGCAGGAAGATCGCGTAATCGCGGACCGACTCCACCAGCCTGCGGAACGGCTGATCCCCCCACAGTTCCTCGGGCAACCGGTACTGGCCCGCGCTGGAAGCGGGCATGGATTTCGGGTGCGGCTCGGCCATGTCGGTTCGGAATCCGCCTCGGTCGGGCGGTGAAGGAATTTGGTCCCGGAAGGTTCTCCTTAAGTTCCCCCCGGACTCCCGCGCCCGGCTAGCTCCCCGGGAGGTCGTGGATCTCCGGGAAGAACATGTCCTTCCACGACTCCGGCTTCACCTTCACCGAGCCGATCTCGTGCATGAAGGCCGCGTAGGTGGTGACCTTGCTCGGGGTCGTGGTGAACTTCACCAGCGGGTCGTCGAGGATCTTCACGATCAGGTCGCGCGGGCCCTTGTAGTTCTGCCACCGGATGTAGTTGTCTGCGGCGGCCTGCTTGTCGCGGTTGATCTCGTCGATCGCCTCGTTGAAGGCGGCGAGGAACGCCTTGTAGAGCCCGGGGTTCGTCTCGCGGAACTTGCTCGAGGCCCACACCACCGTGAAGGTATGCGGCCCGCCGACGATCGAGTACGAGTCGAGCACCTTGTGGATCCCGGCGTGCTCGAGCTCCTGGTACTGGAACGGGGGCGCGGTGAAATGGGCCGTCACCTCGTTCCCGGAAAGCAGCGCTGCCATGCCGTCAGGATGCTTCATCGAGACGGTGAGCGGGTCGAGCTTCGCGTAGCTCTTCTCGCCGAACGCCTTCGCCGCGGCCATCTGCAGGTTCACCGCCTGGAAGGACACCTTGACGGCGGGGAGCGCGATCCTGTCCCTGGTGGTGAAGTCGGCGATCGACTTCACGTTCGGGTCGCGCGTGTTGAGGTAGAGCGGCATGTTGTTCATCGCGCACACGCCCTTCACGCCCAGGCTCGCGCGCGTCTTCGCCCACAGCGTGATGAAGGGCCCCAGCCCGCCGGAGGCGAAGTCGAGGTTGCCGGAGATGAGCGCGTCGTTCATGCCGGTGCCGGAGCCGAAGCGCACCCACTCCACCTTCACCTCGCCCAGCCCCTGCTGCTTCGCGTGCTTCTCGAGCAGGTGCTGGTGCTCCATGTACATGAGCGGCAGGTACGTGATGCCGAACTGCTGCGCGACGCGCACCGTGTCGGCCTCGGCGCGCGCCAGGGGCGCGGCGGCCGCCGTCACGATGGCCGCGAGCCAGAGCGCGATCGAGCTTCCCTTCATGAAGTGCCCTCCTCCTTGTCGGGACGCGCGCCGCGGGGGCGGGGCCGGGGGGCATGGCGCCGCGCGTCGGAACCGGCACTTTGCCGCAGTTGCCGCGCGGGCACAACTCGCGCCGCCCGTAGCCGACCGGCGACGGAACGCGCGGATTTGATCTTTCTCAGGTGCGCAGGCGCCCGCGCGCACTAACCTCCCAGCCACCCCTTTCGACACGAGCCACGGAGCCGAAGCTCATGCCTCACGAATACGATTTCGAGATGGTGAAGCGCGCCTATCGCGAGATGGCGCGCAGGGACCGCGAGCAGCGCGGGTCGCGCGACTCGGGCGAACCGGGCCCGCGCAACCCGCCCGCGCCCGGCACGGACCCGAACACGCTCGCCGAAATCGACGCGCGCTGACCGCGCGAGGGGCTGCGTGCCCCTCACTTGATCGCGAAATCGACGCGCGTGGGCGCACCTTCCTTGCCGAGGCCCTCCGCGCCCAGCTTCGGCGCCACGACGAACACGCGCTCCGCGGCAACGTTCCCCTGGGTGGTGAGCCACTCGCGCACGACCTGCGCGCGATGGTTCGCGAGCTCGCGCAGCGCGGTCTCGTCCACGCGGTAGCCCTCGAGCAGCCGCCTCTCCATTTCCTGCGCCGGGATGTCCTTCTGCATGCCGATGAAGTTGCGCGGCTTGTCGGGCAAGTCCGTCTCGCGATAGATCGGCTTCAGGTACTTCGCGTAGTCGGCCGCCGCGACCGGGATCTCCTCGAGCGGCGGGGCCGATTGGCCGGCTTCCGCCATATCCTTCTGCTTGCGGATGCGGATCTCGCGCTCCAGCGCGGCGCGGCGCAGCGCCGGCCCGTCGACGTCGGGAATGGCACGCCCCGCGGCGTCGATCTTCAGGCCCGGCCTTTCGACGAGCGCCTTGGAGAGCGAGGCGAGCTTCGCCTGCGCGGCGGGCGCGAGCACGGCCTCGCCCGGCGCGAACTCGACGTAGGCGAGCTCCTCGCCGCCCCCGACGATCGAGCCGAGCAGCGCGAACGGCGCGGTCGCCGCCTTCGTGAACAGGTTGACGATCACCTGCACGATCACGCGGCCCAGGGAGAACTTCGGGTCGTCGATCGTGCCGGAGATCGGAAGGTCGAGCCGGATCACGCCGTCGCGGTCCTGGAGGAGCCGCACGATGAACAGGACCGGCAGCTTCGTCGCGGTGGGGCTGTCCACGCGCTCGCCGAAGGTGAGCTGGTTCAGCACCAGCTTGTTGGTGGCGGCGAGCTTGCGGTTCGCGACCTTGTAGTGGACCTCCATCGAGAGCTTGCCCTTCTGGATCCCGTACCCGGCGTACTTCACCGAGTACGGCGTGAGCGGCGGCAGATCGACGTCGGTCGCCTTGCCCGTGATGTCGACCGCGAGCTCCTTGGCGAACGGGTTCACGGTGCCGGAGATCTCGACCGGCGCGGCTCCGTCGAGGCGCGCGGTGACCTGGACGTTGCCGGCGCGTCTCGGCGAGAGCGCCGAGACCCTGCCGCTCACCTGGGTGAGGTGCGCCGAATAGTTCGGCTTCACGAAAAAATCGGAGAACTCGACCTCGCCGTTGGTGAGCTGGATCCGGCCGATGGAGACCGGAATGTCGTTGCGCGGCGCGGGCGCAGCGGCGGGCGGGGGCTCCTCCTCGTCGGGCGCGATGGTGGTCCCGGTTTCCGTCGCGAGGGACTCGATCGGCGCGGCACGCCTCGCGGGCGCCGGGCGCGGAGCCGCGGCGGGCGCGGCCTCCTGCGCGCCTTCGGGCTTGAGGAGCTGCAGCACGTTGAGCTTCGCGTTCGCGTCGAGGATCAGGCGCGCGTAGAACCGGTCGACCGCCACTGCATCCACGCCGAGCTTGAACGGAGCGGTGCCCAGGTCCGTGCCCGTCAGCGCGAGGGTCTTCCATCGAACGAGCTCGCGCGATCCCGGCCGGTCGAGCGAATCGAAATTGCTCACGATGACGTTGCCGGCGTAGCGCAGGTCGGGCCCCGCGGTCCCGGCGGCATACGAGGCGCGGCCGCGTGCGCTCACCGCGCCGCTCGTCACGATCACATTGGTGCGCGCCTGGAAATAGGGCCGCAGCGCGACCAGGTCGAGCGCCGCCGCGTTCACCGAGATGTCCGCGGCGAGCGGCCGCGCCGTCGCGGTGCCTTCGAGCTGCACGCGACCCTTGGCGCCGACGCGCGCATCGACGTCGACGGTCGCCTCCTCGCCCGGCGCGGTGTCCAGGTGATGCGCCTCGATCCTCGCGTCGGCAATGCGGAGCTTCACGGGCGGGCTCACGGTGCGGTCCTCGAAATCCGCGCCCATCCCGTCGAGCAGCAGGCGTTGGACGGTGACTCGCCACGCGGCCGCGTCGGCCGCGCCGCTCGCCTCGGACGGCGGCGGCACGCCGGCCCGCGCGCGGAGCACGCGCTCCGCATGGATGCGGCCGTCGGCCTCTCGCAGCACGCGCAGGTCCGGCCCGCGCCCTTCGATGCTGCCGACGGTCGCCACGTGCCGCGCCGAATCGAGCTCGATGCCGGTCGCCTCGAGCCGGGCCACGCGCCCCAGCGGCTCGCGCTCGCCTTCGATCGCGAGATCGATGTCGGAAGCGCTCGCCGATCCCTCGGCGAGCGTGAAGCGGAAAGCCGGCGCCGTCACCGCATCGAATCGGCCGGCGGCATCGAGCGATCCGCTCCGCACGTCCATCGCGAGCGCGCTCGTGTAGTACGGGGCGAGCCTGGCGAGCGGCAGCTGCGCGAGCGCGAAGCGTCCCTGCGCGGAGCCCCGGGTGACATCGATCAGGGTGTGCGCCTCGAAGCGCGCGCCATCTTCCGTGCGGAGCGCGATGCTCGCGGTGCCTGGCGCGCCGTCGGAAGCGAAGTCCTTCGCGGCGATGCTGATGGCGGAGAGGCCCGTGCGGAACGCGGGCGCCACCGATTCGTCGGCGATGCTCGCCGTCCCATCGGAAATGCTCGCTTCCGCGAGCGACCACGCCCAGCCCGCGCGCGGCGCGGTCGCCGCCGCCGCGGTCTTGGTCGCCGTGCCGCCGGACGCACCGGGCAGCGCCAGCAGCCCCGGCATCTCGAGGCGACCATCGCGCAGCCGGCGAACGTCGACATCGGGAGCCGCGATCGCGATGCGGTTCACGACCGCGCGCCGGGCGAAGACGTCGAGGTTCGCGACGTCGACCACGAGGCTGCGCGCGCCGCCAAGGCGCGAGCCGTCGTTCCGCGCGAACGCGAGCCCGTCGACCTGCGCGCGGCCCGCCAGCGTGATGCCGCGCGGCTTGCCCTTCCAGGTGACGAACGCGACCGTGAGGCGCGTGGTGAGCGCGCCGTCCGAGAGCCGGATCCCGCTCGGCATGGGCGCGTAGGCCATGTACTTGGGAAGCGCCAGCGCGTCGAGGTTGACGTCGAGCGTGGCGCGCTGCACGTCCTCGAACGGCGAGGTCGAGGTGCCGGTGAGGGCGAAGGGCGCGCCGTCGACGGCGCCCTGCAGGTGCGGCTTCACGCGGATCTCGGCGTCGCGCGCGAAGCTCGAGAGGAACGGGATGCCGACACCGAGCTTGGTCACCTCGATCCGGCGTCGGCGCAGCGCGTCGTCGAGCACGATCGCGCCGTCCTCGATCTCGATGTTGTTGAACGCGAAGGTAGGCTCCTCCGCGGCCTGCGGCGTCGAGGGACGCTCGAGCAGGTCCTGGATGCTCGACCGGCCGTTCGCGTCGAGCGCGAGCTCCAGCCGCGGCCGCACGATGCGCACTGCGTCGAACACCGGCGCCCTGCGCCACACGGACTCGCTGGAGACGTTGAGGTCCATCGCGTCGAAGCGCAGCAGGGTGCGGCCCGGCTCGCGATCGGCGAGGCGGAAGTCGCTCACCCGCGCGCGGAGCGAGAACGGATTGAACTGCACCTTGCCGACGGTCGCCTTGCGCCCGAGCTGCTCGAGCGCGACGGATTCGATCTTCGATTTCGCGATGCGCGGCACCACGACGAAGCCCAGCAGGGCGTAGAGCGCGAGGAGGCCCGCGGCGACGAGAAGGAGGCGCTCCAGCCAGGGCAGCCCGCCGCGCGGGAAGCGAAGCGTGAGGGCGTCCAAGGCCCCACGGGAAGCCGGCCGTAGCGGGGGAGTCGAGATGGCCATGATTTGCCTTTTTGCCGCAGTGGCCTAGTGGAACACGCGCTGCGACGGGGGCCGTTGCGATAGGTCAACGCGCGCCTTGCGCATCGGCATACGGTGCATTCCTGTCCCCGCCAAAGGAGGCCTCCCCATGTGGAAATGGATCGCGGTGTCGCTTCTCGGCGTCGTGTGCGCCGCGGCCAACGCCCAGTTTCCCGACCTGAAGGGCCTTCTCGGCGCGCGTCCCTCCCCCTCCTCCGGCGTGAGCGACGACCAGGCCGCCGCGGGCCTCAAGGAAGCGCTGCAGGTGAGCACCGGCAAGGCGGTGGGCCTCACCGGGCGCAAGGACGGGTACTTCGGCAACGAGGCGATCCGCATCGCGATGCCGGAGAAGCTGCGCATGGTGGAGAAGGGTTTGCGCGCGGTGGGCTATGGACCGAAGGTGGACGAATTCGTTCTCAGCATGAACCGCGCGGCCGAGCGCGCGGCACCCGCGGCGAAGGACATCTTCGTCGCGGCGATTCGCGAGATGAGCTTCGACGACGCGCGCCGCATCCTCGGCGGCGGCGACACGGCGGCGACGGACTACTTCCGCGAGAAGACCTCGGGGCGCCTCAAGGCCTCGTTCCGGCCCGTCGTGGAGAAATCGATGCAGCAATCCGGCGTCACGCAGCGCTACGACGACCTCATGGGGCGCTACAAGTCGATTCCCTTCTCGGGCGGGGTCTCCTTCGACGTGAACGACTACGTGGTCGACCAGGCGCTCGCGGGGCTCTTCTACATGGTCGCGCAGCAGGAGAAGGAGATCCGCACCAATCCGGCGGCGCGCGTGACCGACCTGCTGAAGAGCGTTTTCGGCGGCCGTTGACCCGGGTCAACATGTCGCGCGCAGCGGGTGCAATGATGAAATTCGCAGCCGCAGCGCCGCGGCGAGCGATGGCCCTTTCGGTCCGACGCAGAGGAGATGGGAATGACGGACGACCTCCGCAAGCACCACGTCGCTGATGCGAAACGCGTCAACGTGCACGAGAAGTGGGAAGTCCAGTACTGGACGAAGAAGCTCGGCGTTTCGGAAGAGCGGTTGAAGGAGGCGGCGCAGGCCGCCGGACCGATGGCCGCGAACATCGAGAAATACCTGCAGGAGCACTAGCTGGAAGGCGCGCCCGCGCGCCGCTTCCCGCCGGCGCCTCGCCGGGGACTCGCACGTCCCGGCGCGGCTGCGGCTACCCATTCGCAGCGCAACGCAAGGAGATGACCATGGGATTCTTCAGCAAGATCCTCGAGAAGCTCGGCATCGGCGGCACCGCGACCGCGGCGCCGGCGAAGGCGCCCCCGCTCGAAACCGCCGGGGGCGTGGCCGTCGCTCCGCCCCCGCCGAAGGCGATCGCCGTGGTCGACGTCGTCGCGCAGCTCGAGAAGCGCGCCGCAGCCAACCCGCAGAAGCTCAACTGGAAGACGTCCATCGTCGACCTCCTGAAGCTCCTCGAGCTCGACAGCAGCTTCGACGCGCGCAAGGAGCTCGCCACCGAGCTCGGCTGCCCCGCGAACCTGATGAGCGACTCGGCGCAGATGAACATGTGGCTGCACAAGACGGTCCTCGCGAAGATCGCGCAGAACGGCGGCAACATCCCGAAGGAGCTGCTGGGCTGAGGGGGCGCGCATGCAAATCACCGAGCTGCTCGCCCAGGCGGGCGCGTTGCGCTCGATGGCCCACGAGCTGGGTCTCACCGAAACGCAGGCGCAAAGCGGCGCCGAGGCGCTCGTCCCGGCGATCCTCGGCGGCTTCAAGAAGCAGGTGCAATCGCAGCCGTCGGGCCTCGAGGGGCTCGGCGGCATGCTGGGCGAGCTGGGCGGCGGAAGGCTCCTGGACAACGTGCTCGCGCCGAAGCCGACCGACATCACGCGCGGCGACGACGTCCTCGGGCGCATCTTCGGATCGAAGGACGTGAGCCGTGCGGTGGCGCAGGGCGCCTCGGAGCGCACGGGCATCGATCCGCAGACGCTCAAGAAGATGCTGCCGATGCTCGCGATGATGGTCGCCGGCTACATCGCGAAGCAGCCGGGCGCGGCCGCCCCGCCGCCGGAGCCCTCCGCCATGGGCGGGCTGGGGGCGGTGATCGGAAAACTGATGGGCACGGCGCAGGGGTCCGCGCCGCAAGCCGGCTCGAAGCTCTCCGAGATCGCCGGGTGGCTCGACCTCGACGGCAACGGCAACCCGCTCGACGACGTCATGCGCGCCGTCGGGAAGGTGCTGCACTAGGGGGGGAATGCGGGAAGGAAATTGGTCGGGGCGAAAGGATTCGAACCTTCGACCCCCTGCACCCCATGCAGGTGCGCTACCAGGCTGCGCTACGCCCCGACCGAACCGAAAATTATAACCGCAGAATGGATTCCCGCCTACGCGGGAATGACGATTTCGAGCGCCTGCGCGGCAATGACGACTTCCGGGAGCTTCAACGCTCGAGCATCTTGAGGATGCTCTTCAGCTCCTTGCGGATGTTGCCGGGCGAAATGGGCTGCGGCACCGTCATCGTGCGGGTGCCGCTCCCGATCGAATGGGACGGCTCCTCGAGCCGGTTGCGCGCGCCGTTGATGGTGAATCCGTGCTCGTAGAGGAGCTCGCGGATGCGGCGGATCAGCAGGACCTCGTGGTGCTGGTAATAGCGGCGGTTGCCGCGGCGCTTCAGGGGCTTGAGCTGCGTGAATTCCTGCTCCCAGTAGCGGAGCACGTGCGGCTTCACGCCGCAAAGCTCGCTCACCTCGCCAATCGTGAAATACCGTTTGGCGGGGATGGGCGGAAGGTCAGTCGTCGCCAGGTTCTCCGTGGCCATTGAAGGACTTCTCCACCAGGCTCTTCAGCTTCTGGCTTGCATGGAAGGTAACCACGCGCCGCGCCGTGATGGGGATCTCCTCTCCGGTCTTGGGATTCCTCCCGGGGCGCTGCGGCTTCTTGCGCAGTTGGAAATTGCCGAAGCCCGAGAGTTTCACCATTTCGCCCCTTTCGAGCGCGATCCGGATCTCCTCGAAGAACGACTCGACCATGTCCTTGGCCTCGCGCTTGTTCAAGCCGACCTTCTCGAACATGAGGTCGGCCAGCTCGGCCTTGGTGAGGGTGACTTTGTCTTTCACGTGCGCGGCTGGGCTTTGAATTCTTGATTGAGCTGCTCGCGGATGGAGGCCACGACTCCCTCCACTTCCGAATCTGTCAAAGTCCTGTCAGTATCCTGCATAACTATCCGTAGCGCAAGGCTTTTTTTGCCAGGCTCGACGCCGCGACCGCGGTATTGGTCGAACACTTCGACCTCCCGGACGAAGGCCGGAACGCGCCCCCGGACGGCCGCCAGGAGCTCGCCGACGGGCACCTTTTCCTCGACGATGAAGGCGTAATCCCGGCGTACGACGGGCATCCGCGAAAGCCCGCGGAATTGCGGACAGGTGCCTTCCAGGAGCGGGGCCGCGAGGAGCTCGAAGAGCACCGGGGCGGCCGGCAGCTCGTATTTCAACTGCAACCGGGGATGCATCTCGCCGACCATCCCGATCGCGCGCCCGTCCAGCCGAACGAGTGCGCAGCGCCCCGGGTGGCACGCCGGATGGGGCGCGGCCGAGAACTGCAGGGTCTTCGGCGCGGCCAGCGCCTCCACGTCGCCTTTCGCGTCGAAGAAATCGAGCGGCGCGGACTTCTCGCCCCATTGCTCGGGAAATCGGGAGCCGAACGCGAGGCCCGCGACGCGCTCGGGCTGCGTCGCAAGATCCGCCCCCGTCGCCTCGAAGCAGCGGCCGATCTCGAAGAGGCGCGAGCGCTCCTCGCCGCGGTTCAGGTTCGCGCGCAGGCTGTGCACGAGCCCGCCGAGCAGGGTGGTGCGCATGACGCTCATGTGGCTCGCGATCGGGTTGGCGAGGCGCACGGGATCGCCGTTCCCCGCGAAGTCGCCTTCCCACTCCTCAGCGACGAAGCTGTAGCTCACGATCTCCTGGTAGCCGAGGTCCGCGAGCCGGTGGCGCAGGTCGAAGCGATCGCGCTCGCCCTCGCGCAGGCGCAGCATCGGCACGGTCGCGCGCGGCGGCCGCGCCGGCACGTGGTCGTAGCCGTGCACGCGCGCGATCTCCTCGACGAAATCCTCCTCGATC
>DATIVM010000364.1:0-1710 GCA_035465975.1 Usitatibacter sp. | reverse complement strand
CGAGGATTTCGCGGTTTGGAAAACGGGGTCTGTCCCCGGTTTACGGTTCAATGAACCGTGGCGGTGAGGAGGCGCATCATCGCCTCGTCGAACTTCGGGATGTCGTCGGGCTTGCGGCTCGTGACGAGCTTGCCGTCCACGACCACAGGCTCGTCCGTCCATCGGGCGCCGGCGTTGCGCAGGTCCTGCTGCAGGCTCGGCCAGCTCGTGAGGTGCTTGCCCTTCGCGATGCCGGCGTCGATGAGCGTCCAGGGACCGTGGCAGATCGCGGCGATCGGCTTGTTCTCGCGCGCGAACCCGCGGATGAACGCGATCGCTTCCTTGCTGAGCCGCAGCCGGTCCGGGTTCGCGACGCCGCCCGGCAGCACCAGCGCGTCGAAATCGCCCGGACGCGCGTCCTTCACGTCGAGCTCCACCGTGAACCGGTCGGCGGACGACAGGTGGTTGAAGCCCTGCACCTGCTCGCCCCGCGGCTTGGGCGCGACCAGCGTCACCTGCGCGCCATGCTCCTCGAGGAATTGCCGCGGCTTCGTGTACTCCACCTGCTCCACGCCGTCGGTCATAAGGACCGCGACCCGCTTGCCCTGCAGCTCCGCACCTTCCCTCGCACCCATGTCGCGCCTCCGTTGCTGCTGGAAGGGGTGGGACCCGGCGCGGGAAACCGAGTTCAGCGGCTTCGGGCGGTTGAATCCCGGATTTCCGCGCCCCGGGTGATCCGGACGAATCATCGCGCCCGCAGGGCGGCGGCGGGTTGACCGGGGACAAATACACGCCCGTCGCGGACCACGCGGTCGATCCGCGCGAGGTTCGCCACGTCGGCGAGCGGATCGGCGTCGAGGATCACGAGGTCGGCGCGCCTCCCGGCCGCGATCGCCCCGATCTCGCGCGGCATGCCCATGGCGAGCGCGCCGCCCACCGTCGCCGCGCGCAGCACCTCGAGCGGGGTGAGGCCCGCCTGCGCCATCAACGCCATCTCGCGGAACACAGAGGGACCGTGCAGGGTGCCGATGTTCCCCGCGTCGGTGCCCATGGCGATGGGGATGCCGGCATCGCGCACCGCGATGAGGTTGCGCATCGCGATCGGCGAGGGCTCGATCTTCGGGGGCTTCGCCATCAGCTTCGCGACGCGCTCCGGGATCATCGACTTCGGGATGCGGTCGAGGTCGCCCATCGCCGCGAGGATCTCCGGATCGGCGAGGCGCCGCTCCGCCTCGGTGGGCCGCCACGTGTTCGAGAGCGCGTAGCGGTAGCCCATGACGACGAAGAGCGTCGGGCAGTAGAGCGCCTTGTTGCGCCGCGCGAGGTCGATGAATTCCGCGTCCAGCGGCGCGTCGTCCACGGAGTGCACGAGGAAGTCGGCGCCCGCGCGCAGCGCCGCCTTCGCGACGACCAGCTCCGTCGCATGCACCGCGAGGCGCACCCCGGCGCGATGCGCTTCCTCGGCCGTCGCGCGCACGATCGCCTCCTGGGCCGCGAGGTCGTCGCCCTTGCGGTGGATGAACCACACCTTGATGTAGTCGGGCTTGCGCGCGAGCTCGCGGCGCACGAGGGCGCGCGCCTCCGCGGCCGTCGTGACCTTGACGATGGGCGGATCGCCGAGGTCGAGCTGCGGGCGGTCCACCATCGAGATGAGCGGCCCCGCCACGTGAACGCGCGGTGCCGCGTCGCTCCGGGCGGCGCGATCGCGCACCTCGAAGTTCCACATCGGGC
>DATIVM010000363.1:0-2817 GCA_035465975.1 Usitatibacter sp. | reverse complement strand
GTGTAGTTCATCGAGTCCGCGATGGCGCCCGTGATGTCCTCGGTCACCTGCGCGCGGATCGTGAGGTCGCCGTCCGCGAGGTCGCCCATCTCGTTGAGCAGCCGCAGGATCGCCTCCTGGTTGCGCTTGTTCTCCGTCTCGGCCTCGGCCGCGCGGCGCCGCGTGTCGGCGAGGAACACGATCGCCATGAGCACCAGCACCACCACCAGCAGCGCGGTGAGCAACACGACGGCGAGGAGCGTGGCGACCGGCTTCTCCTCCTGCACCGCGTCCTGCAGCTTCGCCACCGACGACTGCAGCTGCTCGCTCGCCGAGACGAGCTGCGCCGACGCCTGCCGCGCCGACACCAGCTTCTGCAGCTCGCGCAGGATCGGGCTCACGTTCTTCTCGAACTGGCCGAACTGCTTCTTGAGCTCGCCGAGCATCGCGCGCGCGTCCGCGTCGCGCAACGGCTGCAGACCCAGCTGCTCGCTGCCGGCCTCGAGACCGCGGATCATGTCGCGCAGGTCGTTCGTGTCCTTGCCGATGAGGAACGGGACCTCCGGGTCGATGGTCTCGGAGCCCAGGATCTCGGCGGAGCCGCGGCCCAGCCGCTCGGAGAGGAAGGTGAGGCGGTTCGCCTTCACCACCTGCCCGGGAGGCGACCCCGATTGCGACATGAGGCCGGTGAGCTCCTGCGACATCGTCGCCATCTCCTCGGCGCCGACCCGGATCTGCGCGATGTTGCGCGAGAGCGCGATGAGGTCGTTCTGCGCGTTCAGGATCGCGGTGGACGCGTTGGCGGTGACCGGCCATTGCTTGGAGAGCTCGTCGAGGCGCGCGCGGATCTCGGGCGTCGTGGCCGCGCCCGGGACCGACACGTCGAACGCCTGGCCGCCGTTGCGCAGCACGCCGAGGTAGCCCGCGAACTCGTCGCGGCTCGTCTTGAGCTGCGGGAACGCGATCGGCTGGCCGCGCGCCGCGATGCCCGCCGCCTTGGCGAGGCGCTGCGTGTGGTACTGCATCTGCGACACGATCGTGAGGTAGGTCGCGTGCCGCGTGCGCAGCGTGGTGTCCTGGTAGACCATGAAGCCGGTGCCGGCGAGGAGCACGAGCGCCGCGAGTCCGAGGATCTGCAGCTGCGCGGTGACGGGCTTCGTCCCGATCACCGGCAGGCGGAAGTCCGCGAGGCTCCAGCGCGCTTCCACGGGCTTCGCGGGCTTGCGGGCCGCGGCGCTCGCCGCGGTTTTCGCCGCGCTGCCCCTGGTCGCGGGGCCGCCCGCGGCCGGGATGTTCGTGACGGTCGAGCTCGGCACACCCGCCGGGCGCGCGGCCGGCTTCGGCGCCGTGAGGCGCCTGAGCCAGTCGCCGAGGGAGGACTTGGGTTTCATCGCTTGTGCTTTCGCCATTTCCGTTCTCCTACGCGCCAACTTCCAGGAACCGCGGCTCGCGCGCGAGCGCGGGAAGGTCCAGCTCGTACCAGCGGCTACCGCCTGCGTCCGTGTACACGGCGCCCACCCAGGGATGGGCATCCACCGGCCTCTGCGCCGGCGTGAACTGCTCGGCGTTGCGCAGCCCCAGCATCCGCGAAACGAGGAGCCCGGAGCCGGCGACGAGGCGCTCGGAGACGAGGATCACGCGCCGCTCCATGCCGGGCACGATCGCCTCGCCGCCCTGGAACGCCGCGAAATCCACGATCCCGAACAGATTGCCGCGGACGTTCGCCACGCCGCGGAACCACGAGTGCGTGAGGGGCACGGCGACCGTCTGCGGCACCGGGATCACCTCGCTCACCTGGTGCAGCGCGACGAACCAGTTCTCGCCGCCCACCTGGAAGCCGAGCTTCGAGGAGAGCGCCGTCCGCGTCGAGGCGGTGCGCAGCCGCTCGGCGACGGAAAGCTGGAATTCGCGTAGTCCGGTGCGTCGCGCCATCGGCCGCTAGCTCAGCGCCCTGATCTTCTCGAGGAGGTCGCTTTCGGAAAGCGGCTTCGTGATGTAGTCCTTCGCTCCCTGCCGCAGCCCCCAGATCTTGTCCGTCTCCTGGTCCTTGGTGGTGCAGATGATGACCGGGATGTGCTTGGTCTTCTCCTCGCGCGTGATGGCGCGCGTCGCCTGGAAGCCGTTGAGGCCCGGCATCACGACGTCCATCAGGATGAGGTCCGGCTGCTCGGTCTTGGCGCGCTCGATCGCGGTCTCGCCGCTGTCGACGACGAGGACCTGGTAGCCCTGCTTCTTCAGCAGGCCCTCCATGAACGCGCGCTCGGTGGGCGAGTCGTCCACCACCATGATCTTTCGAATGGCCATCTATCGGAACTCCCTGATCGGTTCGTCGGAATCGGTCATCACGCGGGGCTGCGCTGGGCGAGGTGCAGCTCCACCGCCTTGAGCAGGCTTTCCTTCGTGAAGGGTTTGGTGAGGTACTCGTCGGAGCCCACCATGCGGCCGCGCGCGCGGTCGAAGAGGCTGTCCTTCGAGGAGAGCATGATCACCGGCGTCGCGCGGTGCTTGCCGCTCTTCTTGATGAGCGCGCAGGTCTGGTAGCCGTCCAGCCGCGGCATCATGATGTCCACGAAGATGAGGTCCGGCTGGTGGTCGGCGATCTTCGCGAGCGCGTCGAACCCGTTCTCGGCGAGGATCACCTGGCAGCCGGCCTGCATGAGGAAGATCTCCGCGCTCCGCCGGATGGTGTTGCTGTCGTCGATGACCATCACGCGTACGCCCGTGAGATTCTTGGAGTCCGCCACGCTTTCCTCGTGTCCTTCGCAGCCTTCTTCCGTGCGCCCGCGGCCCGTACACCGACGAGCCGCCGGCGCACGGCGCAGCGGCCGGCGGGTGTTC
>DATIVM010000362.1:0-11663 GCA_035465975.1 Usitatibacter sp. | reverse complement strand
TTCGGCTTTGCCTTCAACCACTTGACCTCCACGGGTGGCGGGCCTGTCGCCCGATGGAGACGCCCCGGGGCGCGGCCCCTCGTGGCGGGGACAGGCCCTCGACCGCAAGCCATTGATTTAACAAAGAACAGGAAACTTGGCACCGCCCTTGCTCTGTATCGGGCGTGCGCCTTGTGGGGCAGATCCAATCTGCCCCGTTTTTTTTGTGGCGCCGGTCAGAACCGATAGCGCCCCGTGACCCCGACCATCCAGTGGCGCCCGGGGGCGGATTCGAAGAAGCGGCGATTCGCCTCGTTCACGATCACCGAGCCCACGTAGCGCCGATCCGTCACGTTCTCGAGGCGCGCCAGCGGCTCGATGTCGAGCGCCCCCCGGTGGTACTTGAAGCCGATACGCAGGTTGAGGACCGTCGCCGGATCGGTCGAATCGCTGTTCAAGTCGTCCACGTAAAGCCTTCCCGCGTAGACGAGCTCCACCGCGGCATGGAGCCCGCTCCATCCCCAGCGCGGGGCGTAGGCGAGCTCGGCGTAGGCGCTGCGATCGGGCGTGCCCGGCAGCCGGTTCCCCGCGGCCACCGCAACGGCGGATGAGCCCGCGCCGCTCAGGAAACCCTCGTCGAAGCGCGCGTCGAGCAGCGTGAGGGCGAGCCGCGAGGTCCACTCCGGCGTCCATTGCGCCCAGTGCGAGAGCTCGATGCCCTGCCGCTTCGTCCGCCCGGCATTGCGGAACGTGGAGCGGCCCCCGGTGTTCACGTCCACCACCAGCTCGTCGTCGGTGCGGATGTCGTACACGGCGAGCTCGATCCCGTGGCCGCGCCCGCGCCACTTCGCGCCGATCTCGAGGTGCCGGCTGCGCGAGGCCTGGAGGTCGGTATTGAGGCCCGAAGCAGCGTTGCGGTAGGCGAGCTCGGTGAAGGTCGGCGTCTCGAAGCCGCGCCCGGCATTGGCGTAGACGTTCAGGCGCGGGGTCGCGTGCCACGTGACGCCCGCCACCGGATTCGTGCCGCGATACTCGACCGAGCCGCTGTCGTCGGGGTTGCCCGGCGCGACGTAGTGGTCGTGGCTGTCGAAGCGCACGCGCGTCGCGCGCACACCGGCGAGCGCGCTCCATGCGGGGCCGAAATCCGCCGAGGCCTGCAGCAGCGCGTCGGTGCTCGACACGTAGTCGTCCTCGTTGCGCTTCAGGGCGCCGCGCTCGCCGTTGCGATTGACGTAGCCCTGGCGGTCATCGTGCATCCGATCGTAGGTGAGACCCGCGACGAGCCGTGCGCTCGCCGCATCGCCCCACGCGAAGCGATGCGCGAGCTGCAGCCCCGCCCCTTCGTAGTCGCGGTCGAAGACCACGATGCCGCCGCTCGAGGTCGGCGCGAGCTGCGCACCGAGCGGCACGCCCAGCGCGTTGTCGAGGTGCCGCTGCCCGTAGTAGATGCGTCCCGAGACGGTGGTGTCCTCGCCGAGCCGATGCTCGATCACGCTTCCCGCCTGGTCCTGCCGCACGCTCTTGCGCGTGTCGTTCTGGATCGCGATCGGCTGGGTCTGCCGGGGATCCTGCTCCCACTGGGCGCGCGTGAGCCCGAGGGGATCCTGCGCCTTCGGCTGGTCGAACACGTTCACGGTGGCAACGACCCGCGTCCTCGGGTCCGCCTGCCACGCCCACTTCGCGTTGGCGATCTCGCGGGTGGCGGCGCTGTGTTCCCGATAGCCGTCGGTGTCGAAGCGGGAGGCGTCGAGGGTGAAGGCATGGGACCCGGCGGTGGCGGCGTATTGCACGTCGCCACGGCGCATGCCGTACGAGCCGGCCGCGAAGCCCGCCTGCAGCGTAGGTTGCGACGCGCCGCTGCGCGTGAAGACCTGCACCACGCCGCCCGCGGCGTTGCCGTAGAGGAGCGCGAGCGGGCCGCGCAGCACCTCGATGCGCTCGGCCGAGGAAAGGCTCACGGCGGAAGCCTGCCCCTGCCCGTCCGGCATCGTCGCGGGGATGCCGTCGACGATGAGGCGAATGCCGCGGATGCCGAACGTCGAGCGCGAGCCGAAGCCGCGGATCGACATCTGCAGGTCCTGCGCGTAGTTCTGCCGGTCGAGCGCCGCGATTCCCGGAATGCGGGAGAGCGCCTCGGAAAGGTTCACCTGCGGGCCCGCGATGCCGATCACGTCGGCCCCGACGGCGTTCACCGCGGCCGGCGCGTCGAACACGGCCTGCTCGGCACGGGTGGCGGACACGACGACCGTGTCGAGCGGCACCGACGGCACGACCTGCGCGTACGACGAGGCGCAGGCGAGGGCCGCGGCAAGGAAGGCGCAGGTGTGCTTCACGGCGCGCTGTTTCGCCTGGAAGGGAACCGAAGCGTACCATCCTGCAAGCACGGGAATGTCCTCGCCGGGATCGCCTCCCCGACGATTCGTGTCCGCTTGTGGTAAATGCAGGAGGCGGTCTAGGATCATCACGCGCCGAATCGCAGCCGCATCGCGGCCAAAAGCCGTCCTGCGGCAAGCGGCGGATAACAAAGACTAATTCTGGTTCGTTCAGGCGTACGCACGGACTTGCAATCGTTCGGCCCCCTGCCGGGTCACGCAGAGCCCCCAAGGTCAATCCAAGAGGAGAGACACATGAAGCCACAGAACGAAAAGAACACGAAACGCAACGCGCTGTACCTCGCCGTCTGCCTGGCGCTTTCGTTCGCCGCGGGCACGAGCTTCGCGAAGGACGACGATGCCGCGCTGGAGAAGCTGGGCGCCTTCAAGCGGACCGATGCACCCCCGATGAAGAGCGTGCCGCAAGACGCGCACTACGCGGAGAACCTGAGGAAGGTCCTCCAGCAGATCCGGCTGCCGGAGGGCTTCAAGATCGACCTGTTCGCCATCGTGCCCAACGCGCGCGGCATGGCGGTCAGCCGCAACACGTCCACGGTGTGGGTCGGAACCCTGAAGAACACCGTCTATTCGGTGAACGACCGCGACATGGACGGCGTGGCCGACACGGTCGACGAATTCAGCCCGAGCATCAAGTTCGATCTTCCCGCCGGTGCCTGCTACTCGCCCGACGGTTTCCTGTTCATCGCCGAGCGCAACCGCGTGATGATGTTCCCGGCCGCGGAGTACTTCCAGCAAGGCTCCGACACGGTCGCGATCCCGATCGTCAAGCAGGGCGAGCTGATCCCGCCCGACGAGGAATCGTACAACCACACCGCGCGCGCCTGCGTGATCGGGCCCGACAACCGGATCTACATCACGCTCGGGCAGCCGTTCAACGTGCAACCGCCGGAGAAGATCGACCTCTACCGGAGAGTGGGCATCGGCGGCATCGTGAGCTTCAACCGGGACGGAAAGGATCGCAAGGTCGTCGCGACCGGGATCCGCAACTCCTCGGGACTCGCGTTCAATCCCAAGGACAAGAGCCTGTGGTTCACCGACAACCAGGTCGACGGCATGGGAGACGAGATTCCTCCCGGCGAGCTCAACAAGATCCCCGCGGTGAACGGCGCCCTGCAGATGGGGGGATGGTATGGCGCCCCGTACTATGGCGGCGGCAGCGTCCGGACCGACGAGTACAAGGGCAAGCCGATTCCCAAGGAGCTTGCCGACCATTACGTCAAGCCCCAGGTGGAGATGGTGGCGCATGCCGCCGACCTGGGCATGATGTTCTACACGGGCAAGATGTTTCCCGCCAAGTACCAGAACGCGATCTTCAACGCCCAGCACGGCTCGTGGAACGCCATCAAGCCGAGGGGCGCAAGGGTCATGGTGACCTACCTGGACGACAAGGGAAACGCCGTGAAGACCGAGCCCTTCGCCGAAGGCTGGATGAACGACGAAGGCGTCTACCTCGGGCGGCCCGTCGACGTGAAGCAGTACCCCGACGGCTCGATCCTGGTCTCGGACGACAAGGCCGGCGCGATCTACCGCATCACGTACCAGGGCAAGTAAGCGGGCCGCGCATGAGCGGGCCGGGCCGCGGGCCCGGCCCGCTTCCTTTTGGAGAACCGGAAAATGCACACGACGAAGAGAGGCTTGCTCGCCCTGTCCCTGCTGCTGGGTGCCGGCTGCGGTGCGATCGCTGCGCCGGCGCGGGCCGCGGACGCCGCCACCGCGCCGCCGGACAAGGTGCGGACCCTATGCCAGAACTGCCATGGCGAGAACGGCGTCGCGGTCCTGCCCGGCGCGGCGAACCTGAGCGGGCAGCAGAAGGAATACCTCACGGCGCAGTTGCGCGCGTTCCGATCGGGCAGCCGCCAGAATCCGCAGATGAGCGTCGTCGCGAAGACGCTCACCGACGCCGACATCGAAAGCGTCGCCAACTGGTATTCGGCGATCAAGGTGACCGTCGAGATGCCGAAGTGAGCGGCTCAGCCCGCTTCCTCGATCCACGCGGCCTGGATCGCCTCGAGGATCTTCTCCCCGGAGCGCTTCGGGTCGTCGTCGAACCCGTCGAGCTCCGTCACCCAGCGGTGCAGGTCCACGAAGTTCACGCGCATCGGGTCGACGTCGGGGTGCGCGTCGGCGAGCGCGATCGCGATCTCCTGCGTGTCGATCCACTTCATTTGCGGCTCTCCGAAACCTGGTTGATGGTGTAGCGCGGGATCTCGACGGTCACCGGCTCGCCGGCCATCTTCGCCTGGCACGACAGGCGCGACGTCATCTCGAGGCCCCAGGCCTTGTCGAGCAGGTCGTCCTCCTTGTCGGTGGGCGGCTCGAGCGAATCGTATCCCTCGCGCACGATGACGTGGCAGGTGGTGCAGGCGCAGCTCAGCTCGCACGCGTGCTCGATCGCGATGCCGTTGTCGAGCAGCGTCTGGCAGATCGACTGGCCCTCGGGCGCCTCGATCTCCACGCCTTCGGGGCAGAGCGTCTCGTGGGGCAGGACCCTGAGCCTGGTCATTTCGACACTTCGTCCACGCTGCGGCCGGAAAGCGCCGCGGCGATCGCGCGGTCCATGCGGCGCGCGGCGAAGGGATCGGTCGCCCGATTGAGCGCCTCGATCGCCGCCTTGATGGCGCGATGGTCGGTCGCCGCCCGCGCTTCCTCGAGCCGGCGGATGGCCGCGTCGATCGCCTCGCGCTCCGCGGCCGGGAGCAGGTCGCCGTCCTTCTCGAGCGCCGCGGCGGTCGCGCCGAGGAGCGATGCCGCCTCGACCCGCTGCTCGGCGAGCGCGCGCGCGTCGCGGTCGTCGCCGGCGTGCGAGAAGCTCTCCTGCAGCATGCGCGCCACGTCGTCGTCGGAAAGGCCGTAGGACGGCTTCACCACGATGGAAGACTCGACGCCCGTCGTCTTCTCGCGCGCGGAGACCGAGAGCAGGCCGTCGGCGTCCACCTGGAACGTCACCTGGATGCGGGCCGCGCCCGCGACCATCGGCGGGATGCCGCGCAGCTCGAAGCGCGCGAGCGAGCGGCAGTCGCTCACCAGCTCGCGCTCGCCCTGCACGACGTGGATCGCCATCGCGGTCTGCCCGTCCTTGAACGTGGTGAATTCCTGCGCGCGCGCGACGGGGATCGTCGAGTTCCTCGGGATCACGCGCTCGACGAGCCCCCCCATCGTCTCGAGGCCGAGCGAGAGCGGGATCACGTCGAGGAGCAGCCAGTCGTCGCCCGGGGAGCGGTTGCCGGCGAGGACGTTCGCCTGGATCGCGGCGCCGAGCGCGACGACCTGGTCCGGGTCGAGGTCCTTGAGCGGCGCCTTGCCGAAGAAGGCCTCGACGGCCCGCTGCAGGTGCGGCATCCGCGTCGCGCCGCCCACCAGCACGACGCCATCGACCTCGGCGGGCTGCAGCCGCGCGTCGCGCAACGCCTTGCGCGTCGGGCCGAGCGTCTTCTGCACGAGCGCCGCCGTGAGGCCTTCCAGCTCGTCGCGGCGCAGGTGCAGGTGCAGCTTCTGCCCGTAGGAGAGCGTCACGTGGATGTCGGCGTGCGTTTCGCTCGACAGCCGCTCCTTCACCTCGCGCGCGGCGGCGAGGAGGCGCCGCGTGTCGCGGCTCCCGGCGTCGGCGAGCCCGTGCGCCTTGCGCCAGTGCATGGCGATCGCCTGGTCGAAGTCGTCGCCGCCGAGCGCCGAATCGCCGTTGGTCGAGAGCACCTCGAAGACGCCGCGCGTGAGCCGGAGGATCGAGATGTCGAAGGTGCCGCCGCCGAGGTCGAACACCGCGAAGGTGCCTTCGGAGGCGTGGTCGAGGCCGTAGGCGATGGCGGCCGCGGTGGGCTCGTTCAGCAGGCGCAGGACGTTGAGGCCGGCGAGCCGCGCCGCGTCCTTGGTCGCCTGGCGCTGCGCATCGTCGAAGTAGGCGGGAACCGTCACCACCGCGCCGAAGATCTCGCTCGCGAGCGCCCGCTCGGCGCGATCGCGCAGCACCTTGAGGATCTCGGCAGAGACCTGCACCGGCGAGCGGATGCCCGCCTCGGTCTCGATCGCCACCATTCCCGGCGCCTCCACGAAGCGGTACGGCAGCGCGCCGTACTTCGCCACGTCGGCCACGCCGCGCCCCATGAAGCGCTTCACCGAGACGATGGTGTTCGCCGGGTCATCGGCCTGCGCCTCGCGCGCCTCGTAGCCCACGGCCACGCGGCCGTCGGCGAAGTAGCGCACGATGGACGGCAGGAGCGGCCGGCCCCGGTCGTCGGGCATCACTTCGGCCACGCCGCTCTTCACGGTCGCGACGAGCGAGTGCGTCGTGCCGAGGTCGATGCCGACCGCGATGCGCCGCTGGTGGGGGTCGGGCGACTGGCCGGGCTCGGAGATCTGGAGTAGCGCCATGGGTCAGGGATTGAGGGCGTCGTCGATTTCCTCGTCGAGCTTCTCGAGGAAGCGGAGCTTGCGCACCAGCGAGCAGCCCGCGTCGTAGTTGGCGGCGTCGAGGGCGCGGGCGAGGAATTCGAGCATCTCGCCCCGCGCCTCGCCGATCCCGGCGCGCAGCTCCGCGAGCGCCTCGGCGTCGCGCTCCGCGCGCGCCTCGGCAACCGCCTCGCGCCATTCCATCTGCTGCATGAGGAAATCCGGCGGCATCGCGGTGTTGCTTTCCTCGCCGGTGTCGTAGCCTTTGAGCGCGAGCAGGTAGCGGGCGCGCGCGACCGGGTCGCGCAGCGTCCGGTACGCCTCGTTCGCGCGCGTCGCCCATTGCATCGCCACGCGCCGCTCGGCCTCGCTCGCCGAGGCGAAGCGATCGGGGTGCACGCGGCTCTGCAGCTCGCGATAGCGCTGCTCGAGCCGCGAGGCGTCCAGGCCGAACGCGGTCGGAAGCCCGAGCAGCTCGAAATGGTTGCGCGAGAAATCGGGAGTCATGGAGAAAAAAGGGGCGGTCGCCCGCCCCCTTCGCCGGGCCCGAGGGGCCGGCGCGCTAGACGTTGAACGATTCCCCGCAGCCGCAGCGGTCCTTCTCGTTCGTGTTGTTGAACTTGAAGCCCTCGTTGAGCCCCTCGCGCACGAAGTCGAGCTCCGTGCCGTCGAGGTAGGCGAGGCTCTTGGGATCGATGAGCACGCGCACGCCGTGGCTCTCGAACTGCTGGTCCTCGGGGAGCACCTCGTCGGCGAACTCGAGCTTGTACGCGAGGCCCGAGCAGCCCGTCGTCTTCACGCCCAGGCGCAGGCCCACGCCCTTGCCGCGCTTCTCGATGTAGCGCCGCACGTGATCGGCGGCGCGGTCGGTCAGTGTGACGGCCATGTCAGCGAGGTTCCCCGGCTTGTTGGGGCGATTTCGAGGCGCCCTGATCCGCGGCCACGGCTTCCGCGGTCCCGTACTTCTTCCGGTAGTCGGCGATCGCGGCCTTGATAGCGTCCTCGGCGAGGATCGAGCAGTGGATCTTCACCGGCGGCAGCGCCAGCTCCTCGGCGATCTGCGTGTTCTTGATGGTCGCGGCCTCGTCGATCGTCTTGCCCTTCACCCACTCGGTGACCAGCGAGGACGAGGCGATGGCGCTCCCGCAGCCGTAGGTCTTGAACTTCGCGTCCTCGATGACGCCGTCCTTGTTCACCTTGATCTGCAGCTTCATCACGTCGCCGCAGGCCGGCGCGCCCACCATGCCGGTCGCCACTCCCTCCTCGCCCTTGCCGAAGGAGCCGACGTTGCGCGGGTTCTCGTAGTGATCGATGACCTTGTTGCTGTAAGCCATATGCGTCTCCTAGGGACGGGTCATTGTTCGAGGGCAGTGTCCGATGTGACCTGCCCTGTTCTCAATGTGCAGCCCATTGAACCGTGTTCAGGTCGATGCCCTCCTGGTACATTTCCCAGAGCGGGCTCATCTGGCGAAGCTTCCCGATGCGCTCCTTGAGGAGCTGCACGGCGAAGTCGATGTCCTCGGGCGTGGTGAAGCGGCCGAGGGTGAAGCGGATCGAGCTGTGCGCGAGCTCGTCGTTGCGGCCGAGCGCGCGCAGTACGTACGAGGGCTCCAGGCTCGCGGAGGTGCACGCGGAGCCCGAGGACACCGCGAGCTCCTTCACGCCCATGATGAGCGACTCGCCCTCCACGAAGTTGAAGCTCACGTTGAGGTTGTGCGGCACCCGGTGCTCGAGGTCGCCGTTCACGTAGACCTCCTCCATCTCCTTCACGCCTTCGAGCAGCCGGTCGCGGAGCATCCGGACGCGCTCGTTCTCGGTCGCCATCTCGAGGCGCGCCAGCCGGTAGGCCTCGCCCATGCCCACGATCTGGTGCGTGGGGAGCGTCCCGGAGCGCAGGCCGCGCTCGTGCCCGCCGCCGTGCATCTGCGGCTCGATCCGCACCCGCGGGCGCCGGCGCACGAAGAGCGCGCCGATGCCTTTCGGCCCGTAGGTCTTGTGGGCCGAGAAGCTCATGAGGTCGACCTTGAGCTTCGCGAGGTCGATCTCGACCTTGCCGGTCGCCTGGGCGGCGTCCACGTGGAACACGATGCCCTTCGCGCGGCAGATCTCGCCGATCTCGGCGATCGGCTGGATCACGCCGATCTCGTTGTTCACCATCATCACCGAGACGAGGATCGTGTCGGGGCGCAGCGCCGCCTTGAGCTTGTCGAGGTCCACGAGGCCGTTCGGCTCCGGATCGAGGTACGTCACCTCGAAACCCTCGCGCTCGAGCTCGCGCATGGTGTCGAGCACCGCCTTGTGCTCGGTCTTCACCGTGATGAGGTGCCTGCCCTTCGTCTTGTAGAAGTGCGCCGCGCCCTTGAGGGCGAGGTTGTCCGATTCGGTGGCCCCCGAGGTCCAGACGATCTCCTTCGGGTCGCAGTTCACGAGCTTCGCCACCTCGGCGCGCGCGTTCTCGACGGCCTCCTCGGCCTCCCAGCCGTACGCGTGGCTGCGCG
This sequence comes from Usitatibacter sp., assembly GCA_035465975.1. Taxonomy (GTDB): domain Bacteria; phylum Pseudomonadota; class Gammaproteobacteria; order Burkholderiales; family Usitatibacteraceae; genus Usitatibacter. The sequence continues at coordinate 2,407 of DATIVM010000362.1, read as the reverse complement.
AGGCGGGGTTGCCGAAGTGCTCGGTGATCCACGGGATCATTTTCTCCGCGACGCGCGGGTCGACCGGAGTGGTGGCGGAATAGTCGAGATAGATCGGTTTGCGGTTCATGGCGTCACGCGGAAAGGATGGTTTGCGGCTCGCGCGCCTTGGGGCGCACGACGGCGACCGGCTTGTTGCGCTGCTTCTCGATCAGGTGCGAGAGCTTCACGCCCGAGAGGAAGCCGTACACGGCGCTGTTGAGCTGCTCCCACAGGTCGTGGGTCATGCAGCGCTGGTTCTCGTGGCAGTTCTCGCGGCCGCCGCACTGCGTGGAATCGATGCACTCCTCGACGGCGCAGATGATGTCGGCGACCGAGACGTCGCTCGGGTCGCGTGCGAGGTGGTATCCGCCGCCCGGGCCGCGCACGCTCTCCACCAGCTCGCGCCGGCGCAGCTTCCCGAAGAGCTGCTCGAGGTACGAAAGCGAAATCTTCTGCCGCGCGCTGATCCCGGCGAGCGTGACCGGCCCGTCCGTCGAGTGGAGCGCGAGGTCGAGCATCGCGGTGACCGCGAAGCGTCCCTTGGTGGTGAGTCTCATGGTGTCCCTCGGTAGGCCGCCCGACGAAAAGCCCGAGCGATTTACTCAAGTATACGGAAATCCGAGTAAAACAGTCAAGAATCGCCCGGGGGCCGTCCGGCCCCCCGCCTAACGGCCGGCCGAGGCCCGCCGCGTCGCCTGGGGATCGGCCTCCCCGTGCTCGAGCTGCTCCAGCCGGTGCAGGATCTCGGCCAGGCGCCCGTCGATGTCCTCGGTGCGCGTGCCGAGCGCGAGGAGCGCACGGTTCACCGGGTCGTCCAGGTCGGCGCTCACGGCGTAGGCGTCGAACATCATGCGCGCGGCGTCCGCCTTCCCGCTCGACGATTCCACCAGCCGCGCGGGGATCCCGACCACCGTGGCGCCTTCGGGAACCGCCTTCACGACCACCGAGTTCGAGCCGACCTTCGCGCCGTCGCCCACCACGAACGGTCCGAGGATCTTCGCCCCGGCTCCCACCACGACGCCGCGGCCGAGGGTGGGGTGGCGCTTGCCCTTGTTCCAGGAGACGCCCCCGAGCGTGACGCCGTGGTAGAGCGTGCAGTCGTCGCCCACCTCGGCCGTCTCGCCGATCACCACCCCCATGCCGTGGTCGATGAAGACCCTGCGACCGATCACCGCGCCGGGGTGGATCTCGATGCCGGTGAAGAAGCGCGCGAGGTGCGAGCTGAAGCGCGCGAGCCAGCGCAGCCGCCACGACCAGAGCCGGTGCGACACGCGGTGCCAGAGGAGCGCGTGCAGCCCCGGATAGCAAGTGAGGACCTCCCACACGTTGCGGGCGGCGGGGTCGCGATCGAAGACGCAGCGAATGTCCTCTCGGATGCGGCTGAACATGGGTTCGCTCGGGGCTCGTGGGGGCGTCGCAGTCCTATGGACGAAGTCTGGCATTCCCGACTAAACTTATCAACTATTCCACCGACGCGACGACTCCCGGGCAGGCCACGAGCCGAACGCGGGACGGTCCCCTCGTTGCCTTGAAGAGCATCCTTCGCAAGTACTCGGAATTCGTCCGCCAGCCGGACGTCGCTCGCCTGCTCGCGGTGGCCCTGATCACCCGAATGCCGGTCGGGATGGTGGGCTTCTCGATGCTCATGTTCCTGCGCGAGTCGCTCGGCAGCTTCGCGCTCGCCGGGACCGCCGTGGGCGCCAACTTCGTGGCCGCCGCGATCACCGCGCCGATCCTCGGGCGAATCATCGACCGGCACGGGGCGGCGCGCCTGCTCTGGATCACCGGCACCGTCCAGCCGCTCGCGTTGATCGGCATCCTCGCCGGCGTGAAGCTCGGCTTTCCGTTCCCGGCCATCGTCGCCTCGGCCGCGTGCGCCGGAGCCTTCGCCACGCCGATCACCACCCTCACGCGCGCGGTGTGGCGCCAGCGCTTCGAGCGCGAGGAGGACCGCCGCACCGCCTTCGCGCTCGACGCGGTCACGATCGAGATCAACTTCACCGCCGGGCCCGCGATCATGGCCGCGATCCTGGCCGGCGCCGGCGCGACCGCCGCCTTCGGCGTGGCGATCGCCGCGGCCGTCGCGGCGATCGCGGTCTTCACCACGTCGCCGGCGCTGCGCTACTTCCGCCGGGAGACCGGCGTGCGCCGCCACCTCCTCGGGCCGCTCACCGAGCCGCGGCTGTGGATCGTCTTCGGCGCCACCTTCGGGCTCACGGTCGCGTTCGGCTTCCTCGAGGTGGGCTACCCGGCGTACGCGACCGCGCTCGGCTTCCCCGCCGTGGGCGGGCTGCTGCTCGGCATCAATTCGCTCGGCAGCGCCGTCGGCGGCGCGATGTACGGAGGGCTGCACTTCAAGGCGCCGGTCGAGCGGCAGTTCGCGGCG
>DATIVM010000361.1:0-3725 GCA_035465975.1 Usitatibacter sp. | reverse complement strand
GGCGGCGCTCGCGGCGCACGAGCGCGAGATCTGGAGGCGGATCGTCGCGCCGATGAGCGTCGTGCGGCGCGCGGCGCTCGAGCGCGGGATGCGCGTGCAGCTCCCCGAGGACGCCCTCGCGCGCTCGCTCTCCTGGCGCATCCTCGAGGAGGGCGGCGACGTGCGCGAGGAGCGCTTCGACCCGCTGGGCCTCGAGCGGATCGAGGACTTCCATCGCGAGGGATGGCACGCGAGCGCGTTCCGGCTCGCGCTTCCCGACGACCTCGCGGAGGGCTACCACCGCATCACGATCCTCGCCGGCGCGAGCACGCTCGGCGAGGGCTTCCTCGCGGTCGCGCCCGACCGCTGCTACCTGCCGCCCGCCATCGCGGAGGGCGCCCGCGTGTGGGGCACCGCGGTGCAGCTCTACGGGGTGCGCTCCTCGCGCAACGCCGGGATCGGCGACTTCACCGACCTGCGGCACTGCGCGGAAGTGTGGGGCGAGCGCGGCGGCGCGATCGTCGGCACGAATCCGCTGCACGCGCTGTCGCTGCGCGACCCGGGCCACGCGAGCCCCTACGGCCCGTCGAGCCGGCTGTTCCTGAACCCGATCTATCTCGACGTCGAGGCGATCGACGACTTCGCCGAGATCGCCGCGTCCGACGCGGGCTTCACCACCCGCTGGCGCGCCGAGTGCGAGAAGCTGCGCGCCGCGCAGCATATCGACTATCGGGCGGTGGCGGCCGCCAAGCGCGCGGCGCTCGAGACGCTCTACGCGCATTTCGCGCGCCGCCACCTCGAGGCGGCGTCGGCACGCGCCCGCCTCTTCGCGCAGTTCCGCGCGAGCCGCGGGCAGGCGCTGCGCCACCACGCGCTGCACGAGGCGCTCGCCGAGTTCCACGGCACCCCCTGGCGCCAGTGGCCCGAGGAGCATCGCGATCCGTCGAGCGAGGCGGTGCGCCGCTTCGGGCGCGAGAACGGGCAGCGCGTCGCGCTGCACGAGTACCTGCAATGGCAGGCCGACCTCCAGCTCGCCCGCGCGCAGGAAACCTGCCGCGACCTCGGCATGGCGGTGGGCCTCTATGCCGACCTCGCCATCTCCATCGGGCCCGACGGCTCCGAGGCGTGGGCGAACCAGCACCTCTACGCGCTCGGCGCGAGCGTGGGCGCGCCGCCCGACGCGTTCGCGCTGCGCGGGCAGGACTGGGGGCTGCCGCCGCTCGATCCGTGGCGCCTGCGCGAGTCCGGCTACGCGCCGCTCATCGCGACGCTGCGCGCCAACATGCTGCGCGCCGGGGCGCTGCGCATCGACCACGTGATGGGGCTCGCGCGGTTGTGGTGGGTGCCGGCGGGCTGCGCGCCGACCGAGGGCGCGTACGTGCGCTACCCGCTCGAGGACCTGCTCGGCATCCTCGCGCTCGAGAGCCATCGCGAGCGCTGCCTGGTGATCGGCGAGGACCTCGGCACCGTCGCCGACGACCTGCGCCGCGCGCTCGAGGCGAACGAGGTCTTCTCCTACCGCTTGCTGGTCTTCGAGCGCGACGGCGACGACTTCAGGCCGCCCGCGGAGTACCCGCGCCGCGCGCTGGTCGCGTGGGCGACGCACGACCTGCCGACGTTCGCCGGGTGGTGGCGCGAGGAGGACCTCGCCACGCGCGCGCGCCTGAGGCTCCTCGAAGGCGATGCGCTCGGCCGGGAGCGCGAGGACCGGCGCCGGGCGCGCGCCGCGCTCGTCGCGGCGCTGCGGCGCGAGGGCCTGGTTTCCGAAGGCGTGAGTCCCGATGCGCCGCTCTCCGACGAGATCGCGGTCGCCGTGCAGGCCTTCGCCGCGCGCACGCCCGCGGCGGTGATGGTGGTGCAGATGGAGGACGTGCTGGAGGTGGCCGAGCAGGCGAACCTTCCCGGCACCGTGGACCAGCACCCGAACTGGCGGCGCAAGCTCCCGCTGCCCGTCGAGGCGTGGCCGCGCGATCCGCGCCTGCGCCGCCTCACGCGCACGCTCGCCGCGATCCGCGGCAAGACGCACGCGAGGCGCGAGCGCCCGCCCGGGCTCGAGCGCGCCCGCGTCCCGCTCGCCACCTACCGCCTGCAGCTCCACGGCGAATTCACCTTCCGCGACGCGACCGCGCTCGTCCCGTACCTCGCGAAGCTGGGGGTGAGCCACGCCTACTGCTCGCCGTTCCTGCGCGCGCGGCCCGGCAGCACCCACGGCTACGACATCGTCGACCACGACGCGATCAACCCCGAGATCGGCACCTACGAGGAGCTCGAGGCGTTCGTCGCGAAGCTGCGCGAGCACGGCATGGCGCTCATGATGGACATCGTGCCGAACCACATGGGCGTGCTCGGCGCCGACAACGCCTGGTGGCAGGACCTGCTCGAGAACGGGCCCGCCTCGACGCTCGCGGACTTCTTCGACGTCGACTGGCGCCCGCCCGCGGAGTACCTCGCGAACCGCGTGCTGCTGCCGGTCCTCGCCGACCACTACGGCGTGGAGCTCGCCGCGGGCCGGCTCGTGCTGGGCTTCGACGCGGCGACGGGCGCCTTCGCCGTGCACTACCACGCGCACCGGCTGCCCATCGACCCGCGGGAGTATCCCCGCATCCTCGGCCCGGCGCTCGCGGAGCTGGAGGCGGCGGGCGCGGAGGCCGAGCACCCGGCGCAGGCGCTGCGCTCGATCACGGCCGCGCTCGCGAAGCTGCCGAGGCGCGACGAGCGGCGCCGGCCGCTGGTCGACGAGAGGAACCTCCAGAAGGAGGTGCTGAAGGGCCGGCTCGCGTCGCTCGCGCGATCGAACGGCGCCGTGGCGCGCGCCATCGGGCAGGCCGTGGAATCGATCAACGGGCGCACGGACGATCCCGGCAGCTACGACGCGCTGCACGAGCTGCTCGAGGCGCAGCCCTACCGCGTCGCCTTCTGGCGCGTCGCCTCCGACGACATCAACTACCGGCGCTTCTTCGACATCAACGACCTCGCGGCCCTCAGGCAGGAGAACGACGCGGTCTTCGAGGCCACGCACCGGCTGGTGCTGAAGCTCGTGAACGAGGGCCTGGTGGAGGCGCTGCGCATCGACCACCCCGACGGCCTCTACGACCCGACGGCCTATTTCGCGCGCCTCTTCGCGGGCTGCAAGCGGCCGCCCTACGTGGCGGTGGAGAAGATCGTCGCGCCGTTCGAGAACGTGCCCGGGACCTGGGCGGTGCACGGCACCACCGGCTACCGCTTCGCGAACGTCGTGAACGGCCTGTTCGTGGACGCCACCTCCGAGCCGCGGCTCACGCGCACCTACCACCAGTTCATCGGCGACGAGACGCCGTACGACGAGGTGGCGCGGCGCTCCAGGCGGCAGATCGTGCGCACGGCGCTCGCGAGCGAGCTCACGGTGCTCACGAGCAAGCTCGCGCGCATCGCGCGCGCCGACCGCAACACGCGCGACTTCACCTTCAACACGCTGCGCGACGGCCTCACGGAAGTGCTGGCGGCGTTCCCGGTGTACCGCACCTACATCGACGAGCCCGTGGGCCAGGAGGACCGGCGCTACATCGACTGGGCGGTCACGCGCGCGCGCGCCGACAGTCGCGCCGCCGACGTGGGCGTCTTCGACTTCATCCGCGACGCGCTCACCTGCGAGGTGCCGGCGCGCTCGCCGGCGCTCGCCGCCGCCGTGCGCCAGTTCGCGCGCAAGTTCCAGCAGGTCTCGGCGCCCACGATGGCGAAGGGCGTGGAGGACACGGCGTTCTATCGCT
>DATIVM010000360.1:0-2673 GCA_035465975.1 Usitatibacter sp. | reverse complement strand
GTGACCACCGAGGCGCGCGTGCTCGCGAACCGCATGGGACAGGTGGTCTTCGTGGTGAGCGCCGAATCGACGCTGCAAAGCGAGGTGAAGCAGGCGCTCGCGACGATCGAGGAATGCCCCCTGAAGCTCATCGTCCTCAACCGGGCGCGCACCCCCGCGCAGGGCGCGTACGGCTACGGATACGGATACGGGCGGCGCGAAGGACGCAAGCCATGAGGCCCCGTCCGCTTCCGCAGGCGCTCGTCGCGATCGGCCTCGCATCGCTCGCGGCCCCCGCGCTTGCGCAGTCGTTCGGCACGACGCCCGACTTCGGCATGGCGCCCGAGTACGCGCAGAACGTGCCCGCCCCCGAGCAGAACGCGCAGAACGCGCCCGTCCCCGGGCAGAACGCGCCCGGCGCGGCGCGCGCGCCGCCCGAGCGGCGGCTTCGCATCATCCCCCTGATCGGCATCGAGGAGACGTACTCGGACAACATGGGCCTCGAGGCGAAGGACGCCGCGCGGCACGGCTGGATCACCGATCTCGCGCCCGGCCTGAGGATCGAAGGCCGGACCTCGCGCCTCAACCTGTTCGTCGACTTCCGCTTCCACGACCTGCACTACGCGGGCGCGTCGGACCTCGACCACACGCAGCGCTTCCTGGATTCCGCGGCGACCTTCGAGGCGGTGCGCAACTGGCTCTACATCGACGGCATGGCCACCCGCACCCAGGAATCGCGCAACCCGTTCGGCGCCGCGCTCGCGCCGGACGCGCCGAGCGCCTCGTCCAACCGCGTCGAGACCTCCGTGTACCAGGTGTCGCCGTTCGTGCGCGGCTCGCTCGGCGAGCGCGCGGCCTACGAGGTGCGCCTGCGCGGCTCCGACATCCAGACCGACGACGGCACGCTGCCCCATTCGCGCGTCGCCGAGTCGCTGGTCCGCCTCGGGAGCCCTTCGCCCGCGACGCGCCTCACCTGGAAGGCCGACGCCTACGCGCTCTCCTTCGACAACGACGTGGTCGACCGCCTCGACAGCGCGCGCATCCGCCTCTCCCTGCTCTACGAGATCCTCCCCGAGCTGAGGGTGAGCCTGAGCGAAGGCCGCGAGCGCACCGATTTCGCGGGGCCGGAGCCGGTCGAGAAGACGAATCCCGGCGTGGGGCTCTCCTGGACACCGAGCAACCGCACCCAGCTCGCCGGCCTCTACGAGCGGCGCTTCTTCGGCGACGGCTACAACTTCCTCTTCACGCACCGCACGCGCCTCACCGCATGGAGCGTGCGCAGCAGCCGCGACGCGGTGGTCGTTCCGCACCTCCTCGCCGGGCCCTCGAGCGCTCCCTACGGGCTCTTCTACGACCTGCTCGCCGCCTCGGTGCCCGACCCGGCCGAGCGCGCGAGCGCCGCGCGCCGCCAGCTCGACGCGTTCGGCATCCCCTCGCAATCGATCCTCGACAGCGGCTTCCTCTCCGAGCGCCCGTACCTGTACCAGGAGACCGAGGCCTCCGTGGCCCTGCTCGGGACGCGCAACGTCGTCACCTTCACCTACGGGCGGCGCAACGAGAAGCCCTTCGACGTGACCTTCGGCGGAGCGACCCCGTTGCTCGAGACGGAGGTGACGCGCACCGGCTACAACGCGAACTGGGCCCATCGCCTCACGCGGCTCTCGACGCTCACCCTGAGCGGCACGCGGCTGAAGACCGAGGGCGAAGGCGCGAACGCGGCGCAATCGCGCGAGTGGAACGTGCGCCTCGCGTTCTCGACGCGCCTCAACCCGCAGACCGACCTCGTCCTGGGCGTGCGCCGCTCCGCGTTCGACAGCACCACCAGCATCGACTATCGCGAGAACGCGATCTTCCTCACCCTCATCTACCGGCCGCGCCTCTAAATGTACGAATCGTTCTACGGCTTCACCGCCAAGCCCTTCCAGCTGAACGCCGATCCGGAGTTCTACTTCGGCAGCAGCCAGCATCGCCGCGCCATGGCGTTCGCCGAATACGGCCTGCACCAGAGCGAGGGCTTCATCGTGGTGACCGGCGACGTGGGCGCGGGGAAGACCACGCTCGTGCGAAGCCTCCTCGCGCGCCTCGACCCGGGCGAGTTCGCCGCGGCGCACCTCGTGAGCACGCACCTCGACGCGGACGACATGCTGCGCACCGTCTCCGCGGCGTTCGGGCTGCGCACGCAGAACGTGCCGAAGTCGGAGCTGCTGCTCTCGCTCGAGGCGATGCTCGCCGACACCGCGCGCCAGGGCAAGCGCTGCCTCCTCATCGTGGACGAGGCGCAGAACCTCACGCCGCGCGCGGTCGAGGAGCTGCGCATGCTCTCCAACTTCCAGCTCGACACGCACGCGCTGCTGCAGACCTTCCTGGTGGGCCAGCCCGAGTTCCGCCTGATCCTCGAGAGCCCGCAGATGAACCAGCTGCGCCAGCGCGTGATCGCCGCCTGCCACATCGGCCCGCTCGACGCCGGCGAGACGCGCCAGTACATCGAGCACCGCCTGAAGTGCGCCGGCTGGGACGGCGTGCCGCACATCGCCGACGACGCGTTCCGCGCGGTGTACGAGGCGAGCGGCGGCATCCCGCGGCGCATCAACCTGGTCTGCGACCGCGTGCTCCTTTCCGGCTTCCTCGCCGGCAAGCGCGAGTTCGAGGCGGCGACGGTGCGCGAGGTGGCCGACGAGATCCGCGGCGAGACCC
>DATIVM010000359.1:0-4778 GCA_035465975.1 Usitatibacter sp. | reverse complement strand
GTCGTGGGATTCCCGAAGCGGCGCACGCGGGCATCGCCGAGGTACTTCGCCTCGTAGCCGAGGATCTCGCCGGTCTCGGGGTCGTGGAGGGCAACGCCGGGCTGGAACACCTGCCAGCTGACGCCGGCATCGGTTCCGATGCGATCCGCGTAGGCGGTCTCCCCGGCGCTCACCGCCACGCGGCTCTCCTGCGTGGCGACGATCCGCGGGGCCTGCTCCAGCCCATCCTCCTCGACCACCAGCGGCTGGGAAAGGAATGGTCCGATCACCGTGCCGGGGATGCTGGGGATGGCGCTGCGCAGCGGCTCCACGCGAACCCGCGGCTCGACCTTCACCACGTTCGCGGCGGCCGCCTCCGGCCCGCCGCCCGATGCCAGCGAAAGCTGGGGATAGGCGCCGGAGCGGTCGAGGCGGATCGTGTCACCCGGATAGATCCAGTGGGGGTCCTTGATCTCGTCCCGGTTCATCTGCCAGATCTGCGGCCACTTCCACGGATCTTTCAGGAACCGCGCCGAAATGGCCCACAACGTGTCGCCTTTGACGACCGTGTACTCGTCGGGCGCGTTAGGCTGGAGGTCGGCCTGGGTGACGTGCTGCTCGGAGGCGGGGGCCCCTTGATCGGCCGCGGAAGGCGCCCCGTCGGCCAGGAGGCAGACCGGAACCAAACTGGCCAGGGCCGCGACTAAAGATATAATTGTCTTTCGCATGGCGGCACTCACTTGTGGATATGGAGCTCGGGACCCATATTCAGAAAAAGGGTTACGCCCCCTTTTTCAAGTAGTGCGGTAAATTCTGCACATAATTTATTCAATTAGCAAGCATTTATGGCGATTCTCGAGATCCTCCAGTACCCCGACCCCCGCCTCAACAAGCCCGCCGAGCGCGTCGAGAAGATCGACGCGGGCACGCGCAAGCTCATCGACGACATGGTGGAAACCATGTATGCCGCCCCCGGCGTGGGGCTCGCCGCGACCCAGGTCGACGTGCACAGGCAGATCGTGGTGATCGACGTGAGCGAGGATCACAGCGACCTGCGGGTGTTCATCAACCCGGAGATCACGCGGCGCGAGGGCGTCGCGACGAACCAGGAGGGTTGCCTCTCGGTCCCGGGGATCTACGACAACGTCGAGCGCGCGGAGAGCGTGACCGTGACCGCGCTCGACCGCAACGGATCGCGCTTCACCCTCAACGCTTCCGGCGTCCTCGCGACCTGCATCCAGCACGAGGTCGACCACCTCGAAGGCAAGGTGTTCGTGGAGCGCCTCTCGGAGCTCAAGCAGAACCGCGTGCGCGCGAAGCTGAAGAAGCGCCAGCGGAAGGCCGCCTGACGGCCGCGCCGGCGCTGCGCATCGTCTTCGCCGGCACGCCGGCATTCTCCGCGCGAGCCCTCGAGGCGATCCTCGCCGCGGGCCACACCGTTCCGCTCGTTCTCACGCAACCGGACCGCCCCGCGGGCCGCGGCCTGCGCATGGCGCAGAGCGAGGTCGCCCAGGCGGCGGCGCGGCACGCGCTGCCGCTGCTCAAGCCCACCACCCTCAAGTCGGGCGAGGCCCAGGAGGCGATCTCGCGAGCGGCGTGCGACGCGGTGGTGGTCGCCGCATTCGGCATGATCCTGCCGCGCGCCATCCTCGCGATTCCGTCGCGCGGGTGCCTCAACATCCACGCCTCGCTCCTGCCGCGCTGGCGCGGCGCTGCGCCGATCCAGCGCGCGATCCTTGCCGGCGATTCGCGCACCGGCATCACGATCATGCGCATGGACGAAGGCCTGGATACCGGCCCCTGCCTGCTGCAGCGCTCGCTCGATATCTCGCCGCGCGAGACTGCGGGCTCGCTCACCACGGCCCTCGCCAGCCTCGGCGCGGAGTGCATCGTCGAGGCCTTGCGGAGCCTCGACCGCCTCGAGGCCGTGCCGCAGGACGCAACGCGCGCCACCTATGCGGCCAAGATCGAGAAAGCGGAAGCGCGCATCGATTGGTCGCGCGCGAGCGTCGAGATTGATCGCCAGGTGCGGGCCTTCAACCCGGCGCCGGGCGCCGAGACCCGGTTCGAAGGGCAGGGCCTCAAGGTGTGGGATGCCGAACCGGTTGCCGGACGAGGCGAGCCGGGAACGATCCTCGAGGCGAGCGAGCGCGGCGGCCTCATCGTCGCCTGCGGAGAGGGCGCATTGCGCCTGCGATCCCTCCAGAGGGCCGGCGGAAAGCGCCTCGCGGCCGAAATTTTCCTCCTCGGAAGCCGCTTGGAACCCGGGCATCACCTGGGGGTGGACGTTCCAGCAGCCGCCAGCAAGCCGGCTCCATAGGCAAGTCTCTGATTTAAAAGGCGAGTTTGCTTGGGCCGCCTGCGGGTAGACGCTGGCAAGTCCTTGAGAATGGTGGTAAATTGGCTTCCGCTGCCGCAGTGTCTCCAAGTTGCCACAAAGTGTTGTGGAAACGCGTCGCTGCGGTCGGGATGACCCGATGACCATCCGCCATCTGCTTTCGACCGGCCTTCGCGCGCTCGCGGCGTGCGCGGGGCGGCGCGCGCTCCACGCGCTCGCGCTGCTCGCGTTCGTCGCATCGCTCGCGCCGTCCGCATGGGCCGATGGCATCGAGGTGCGCAGCGCGACGATCGATCCCGCGGAAGACGGCTGGCAGCTCGATGCACAGTTCGACATCCAGTTCAGCCCGCGCCTCGAGGAGGCGGTGAACCGCGGCGTGCCGCTCTATTTCGTGGTCGAGTTCGAGCTCTCGCGCCCGCGCTGGTACTGGTTCGACGAGAAGCCGGTCCAGATCTCGCAGACCTACAAGATCAGCTACACGCCGTTGCTCCGCCAGTACCGCCTCTCGGTGGGCAACGTCTACCAGAACTTCACGCGCATGGAGGAAGTCACGCGCGTGCTCTCGAAGATTCGCGGATGGCATGTCGCGGACCGCGGCGCACTGAAGAAGGACGGTACCTACCAGGCGGCGCTGCGCATGCGCCTGGATACGGGCCAGCTGCCGAAGCCGTTCCAGGTGAATGCCATCGCGTCGCGCGACTGGACCCTGGATTCGGACTGGTATCGCTGGACCATCGGTCCATGAAGGCCCTGATCTTCCTGTGTGTGGTCACCGGCGCGGCGCTGGTGTACCTCATGTCGGAAGCCTCGTCGAACACCGCGCTCTTCGCCCGGAACTACCCCCTGCTCCTCGGCCTCGGCGGCGGCCTCGCCCTCGGCCTGATGGGCCTCATCGTCTACCAGCTGCTGCTGCTTCGCCGCAAGCTCCGCGAGCGCGTCTTCGGCTCGAAGCTCACGCTGAGGCTGATGGCGGTCTTCACGTTGATGGCGCTCATCCCCGGAGGGCTGGTCTACGCGATCTCCTTCCAGTTCCTGCAGCGCTCGATCGAGTCCTGGTTCGACGTCAAGGTGGACGACTCGCTGAAGGGGGGCATCAACCTCGCGAGGAGCGCGCTGGAGAATTCCCTCAAGGACCTCACCCAGAAGGCCCAGGCGATGGCGCATTCGCTCGCGGCTTCCCAGGCGATCGAGTCCACCACGCTCAACCGGCTGCGCGAGCAGTATTCGATCGAGGAAGCGACGCTCCTCACCTCCCGCGGACGGATCATCGCGCAGGCGGCGGCGGAGCCCCTCTCGCTGCTCCCCGACCTGCCGAGCCCGAACGCGCTGCGCCAGGTGCGCCTGCAGCAGCCGGTGCCGTCGATCGAGTCGATCCCGGACCGCGGGCTGTACCTGCGGGTCATCGTGCCGGTGAACGTGCTCACGATCGCGGACGACATCCGCGTGCTGCAGGTCCTGCAGCGCGTGCCGCAAGCCATCGCGCAGGACGCGGAGATCGTGGAGGCGGGCTACAAGGACTACCAGGAGCTGCAGCTCGCGCGCGTGGGCCTCAAGCGCATCTTCGGGCTCACCCTCACGCTCGCGATGCTCCTCACGCTGTTCTCCTCCCTCGCTCTCGCGTTCGTGCTCTCGGAGCGGCTCTCCGCGCCGCTTTCCGCCCTCGCCGAGGCCACGCGGGCGATCGCCAAGGGGGACTACTCGAAGCTCAATCCGGTCAAGAGCCGCGACGAGTTCGGGGTCCTCACGCAGTCGTTCAACACCATGACGCGCCAGATCGCCGACGCGACCGAGGCGATGGAGCGCAACCAGCAGCAGCTCGAGAACGCGAAGACGTACCTCGAGAGCATCCTCTCGAACCTGAGCTCCGGCGTGCTCACGTTCGACGAGCGGATGTACGTGAAGACCATGAACGCGGCGGCGAACGAGATCCTCGCGGTCCCGGCGGGCGCCTTCCACGGCCTCAAGCTCTCCGACTGGCCGCGGCACGTGCAGGCCGTGGCGCCCTTCGCGGAGATCGCGCTGCGCCATTTCGCCTCCTCCGGCACCGGCCAGTGGGAGGAGCAGATGGAATACCGGCGCGCCGACGGCCCGCGCACGCTGCTCCTGCGCGGCACGCGGCTCGGCACGCGCGGGGAGCCAGGCTACGTCGTCGTGTTCGACGACATCACCCACCTCATCCAGGCGCAGCGCGACGCCGCCTGGGGCGAGGTGGCGCGCCGGCTCGCGCACGAGATCAAGAACCCGCTCACGCCGATCCAGCTCTCGGCCGAGCGGCTGCAGCACAAGCTGCAGGACAAGCGGCCCCCCGCCGAGGCCGACATCCTGCGCCGCGCGACCGGCACGATCGTGACCCACGTCTCGGCGATGAAGGGCATGGTCGACGACTTCTCGCAGTACGCGCACGCCTCGCGCATGAACGCACGCCCGATCGCCCTGAACGACCTGGTGCGCGAGGTGCTCG
>DATIVM010000358.1:0-1771 GCA_035465975.1 Usitatibacter sp. | reverse complement strand
TGCTCCTCGCACCGCAAGGCGATGTCGACGCAGGCCTCGCCGCGGCGATCGCCGCCGAAGCGCAGGGGCATCCGCTCTTCGTCGACGAGCTCGTGCGGCACGCGCACCACCTCGGAGGCAGGGCGCCGGCCGGCGCGCACCTCGACGACGCCCTCGCCGCACGCGTCGCGCGGCTCGACCCACCGGCGCGGGAGCTCCTCGAGCTGCTCGCCGTCGCGGGCGTGTCCCTCGCGGAAGGGACGGCGATGCGCGCCGCGGGGCTGGACTTTCCATCGTTCTCGAAGCACGCCGCCGCGCTCCGCGCCGCGCACCTGGCGCGCGCCGACGCGTCGCGCGGCGAGGACGCGATCGAGCCGTATCACGACCGCGTGCGCGAAGCGGTCGCCGCGCGCCTCGGCGCCGACGCCCGCCGAGCGTGCCACATGCGCCTCGCCGAGGCGCTCGAAGCACAGCCCGATCAAGATCCCGACGCGGTCGCGACGCACTTCCTCGAAGCGGGCCTCCCCGCGCGCGCCATCAAGCACGCGCGCAAGGCAGCCGACAAGGCGTTCGAGGCGCTCGCGTACGATCGCGCCGCGCTCCTCTACCGGCGCGCCATCGATCTCGCGCCCGACGAGGCGGAGCGTCAGACGATGCGCATCCGCCTCGCCGAAGCGCTCGCGAACGCGGGTCGTGGCGGGGAGGCGGCGCCCGCGTTCCTCCAGGCGGCCGCGCGCGCCGATCGCGAGCAGGCGCTCGACCTGCGCCGGCGCGCCGCGGAGGAGCTGCTCATCGCAGGGCAAATCGATCCGGGCATCGCCGCACTGCGCGAAGTGCTGGCCGACGTCGGCCTGCGCATGCCTTCGAGCCTGGTCGAGGCGGTGATGGCCCTGCTCTTGTTCCGCTTCGTCCTCTGGGTGCGCGGCATGCGCTATGACCTACGCCCCGAGTCGAGCATCCCGCGCGCGGCGCGCATCCGCATGGATGCGTGCTGGGGCGTCGCCCGCACGTTGAGCGTCACCGATCCCACGCTCGGTTCGTACTTCCAGACGCGCATGCTCCTCTACGTGTTGCGGCACGCGGAGGCGTACCGCCTGGTGTACGTGCTCGCGCTCGAAGCAGGCTACCTCGCGATCGCCGGCGATCGGAACCGCGCGCGCGTGGAGCGGATGCTCGAGCAGGCGACGACGATCGCGCGAAGCGTCGAGCTGCCCCAGGCGCGGGCGGTCGCCATGGGTGCGCAGGGCTTCGCGGCGTTCGTGCTCGGGCGCTTCCCCGAAGCGGTGGAGCTGAGCGATCGGGCAGTCGACTTCGTCGGCGAGCACGCGCCGGGGCTCTTCTGGGACATGCGCGCGGGCCGCCTGCACGCGGCCTGGGCGCTCGCCTGGATGGGAGAGGTGAAGGAGCTCGCCGCGCGCCTCGACCGCGCCGTGAGCGAGGCGCTCGATCGCGGCGATCTCGCGGCATCGACCGCGTACCGGGTCGGCACGCTCAACCTCGCCTGGCTGCGCACCGGCGACGCCGCCCATGCCCGCGCCATCGTGGACGAGGCGACGCGCAGTTGGACGGTGCGCGCCCGCCACAACCAGCATTACTGGGCCTTCTTCGCGCTGGCGCAGATCGATCTGTACGAGGGCAAGGCGCGCGAGGCGTACGAGCGGTGCCGGGTCGAAATCCCGCGCAGCCGGCGCGCGCTCACCTTCCAAGTCGAGATCCTCCACATGCAAGCGCTGCACGCGCGGGCGCGCGCGGCGATCCTGCTCGCGACCCAGGTGGCGGGGCACGAGCGCGC
>DATIVM010000357.1:0-6698 GCA_035465975.1 Usitatibacter sp. | reverse complement strand
CGTCGCTCGAGAAGACGCCGAGCGAGACGGCGTTGTCGGGGCGCAGCGAGACGTCGCCCACGCCGAGCCGCTTGAGCTGCGCGACGGTCGCCTCGGCCGTGCGCCGGTCGGGCGCCGGCGGCACGAAGACCCAGAAGCGCGAGACGTCCTCCAGGGGGCGCTCGATCAGCAGGTCGCCGAGGCGAAGGGCGGCGAAGGCCTCGCGGGCGCGCGGCGCGTCCGCGGTGCTGATGCCGGAGAACTCCACGCACGCCGCGCCGGCGAGCCCCTGCGTCTCGCGGCGCAGCTCCGCCGCCGCGCGCGCGGCGACCACGGGCGGCGTCACGGCGAGGATCTGCACCGCGCCGGGATTGAGCTCGCGCGCCGAGAGGTTCGGGCGCCCGGACTGCGCCGTGAGCCAGAGGTGCGCGCCGAAGGCGAGGACGGCGAGCAGCAGCAGGAAGAAGAGGAATCGCGACACGGGTCAGGAGAGGCGGGCGATGCGCGCGAGGCCGTCGAGGACGAGATTCTCGTGGATCGAGAACGGCATGGGAAGGAGCGGCGCGACGATGCGTGCCGCGCCGCCCGAGACGATCACGTGGTCGGGCGCCATGCCGTGCCCGGTCATCGCGTGGCGCATGCGCAGGATCGCGCCGACGCAGGCCTGCAACGCGCCGCTCGCGATCGCGTCGTCGGTGGTGTCGGGGAACTCGCGGAAGGCTCCCGCGGCGAGCGGCAGGCGCGCGGTGCCGGCGGCGAGCGCGCTCCTCATGAGGTCGGGCCCCGGGACGATGAGGCCGCCGAGGAAGCGGCCGTCGGCGGCGAGCGCATCGATGGTGAGCGCCGTCCCCACGTTCACGACGAGCTTCGGCCCGCTTCCGACGGTGTGCGCGGCGACCAGCGCCGCCCAGCGATCCGCGCCGAGCTGCGCCGGGTCGCGGTAGCCGTTCACCACGCCGAGCTGCTCGGCGCGCGCGGCGACGATGCGAAGCTGCGCGCCGTGCGCCGCGCAGGCATCGGCGAGGCGGTGCTCGACCTCGGCCCCCGCGACGTTGCAGGCGATCGCGTGGTCGAGCGCCGGGAGCGCCGCCCAGGCCTCGCCGATCGCCGCGGCTTCCGAGGTCGCGAGGGCGCCGCTCGCGACCCAGGCGAGGCCGTCGTGCAATCCCCACTTGATGCGGGTGTTGCCGGCATCGATGGCGAGGACGCGGTCGCGGCGCTCGGCGGCCATGTCAGCGGCCCCGCAACGAGATTTCCGCCGAGGCGAGCGCGACGCTGCGCCCGTCGGCGGTCTCGACGACGAGCGCGCCGTCGGGCGCCACGTCCGCCACGCGCGCCTCGAACGGCGCATCGCGGGGCGGGACCACCCGCACCGGGCGACCCTGGTAGGCGTGCAGCTCGCGCCACTCGTCGCGCACCCCCGCGAAGCCGCGTCGGTCGAAATCCTCCAGCGCGCCTCCGAGGTGGGCGAGGAGTGCGGCGAGGAGCGCGCTGCGCGAGGGCGCGGGCGCGGCGCAGCTCGCCACGTCCGCGACCGGCTGGTCGATGCGGTCCATGGCGCGCTCGCCGAGGCGGTAGTTCACGCCGACCCCGACCACGGCGACGGTCGGCCCCTGGATCTCGCCGCTCGTCTCCACGAGGATGCCCGCGAGCTTGCGGAAGTCCGTCACCACGTCGTTGGGCCATTTCACCTGCGCGCGCTCCACTCCGCATTCGGCGAGCGCGCGGGCGACCGCCACGCCCCCGGCGAGCGAGAGGCCGCCGAGGTGGCCCGCGCCGCGCTCGAAGCGCCAGAGCAGGGAGAAGGTGAGGCTGCCGCCGACCGTCGCGACCCAGGAGCGGCCGCGCCGGCCGCGGCCCGCGCTCTGCCACTCGGCGGCGAGGCAGGTGCCCGAAGGGGCGCCGGCCGCCGCGAGCTCGAGGAGCCGCGTGCTCGTGGAATCGACCACGTCGACCACCTGGAGGCGCACGCGCGAGCCCTCGGTCGCGAGCCGCGCCATGATCGCGTTCGCGTCGAGGAACTCGATGGGAGCGGCGAGCTTGTAGCCCTTGCCGCGCACGCTGAAGAGCTCGACGCCCAGCTCGGGCGCCTGCTTGAGGGCCTCCGAGAGCGTCGCGCGCGAGCGGCCCAGCGCGCGCGCCATGTCCTCGCCCGAATGGAAGCGCCCGTCGGCGAGCGCCCGCAGCGCCCGGAAGGTGAGCTCGCTCATTGCTTCGAGCGGTTCTCCGCGCGGCACTCGAACGCCTCGCGCCGGTACGCGATGTCCGCGACGATCGCGTCGAGGAGGAGCTGCACGCGGCGCGTGAGGCGGCTCCCGGCGCGGAAGTCCGCCTCGGCGATGAAGTCGGCGCGCCGCGCCTCGAGCAGCTTCACGCAGGTGCCGCGTCCCTTGCCGCCGCCCGGGTCGTACACCGCGACCGTGTGGCCGCCGCTCTTCTTGGTGAGCGCCATCGACGGCACGTCGGTCATCCCGTCGCCGACGTAGACGATGTTCTGGAACGGGATCGGGCGCTCCTCCTCGGGCATGTGCTCGTTGATCGACTCGGTCACCGCCTCGATCCCCTTGTTGATGCGGAACAGGAACTGCGTCTTCATCGTGTCGGTGACGAGGAGCTTCGGGAAGGTCGCGATGCCGTGGTGGTTGAAGTGGTACTCGGAGGCGTAGATGCGCTTGAAGTGCCGGCGGATCGAGACCCCGTCGAGGATCTCCTTCTGCCCCGCGGAGATGAGGTAGTGCTGCAGGCGCGCCTGGCCGCGGCTGCGCTTCTTCACGTACGCGTTCATGCGCGAGAACCAGGTCGGCACGCCGGGGAAGTACTCGATGGCGCGCGCCATGGCGGCGAAGTCCTCGCGCTTCACGTCCACGCGCACGCGCTCGAGCGCCTCGAGGATGTGGCGCATGTACACGAGCATCGGGTCGGACTCGGTCTCGCGCGCCTCGCGGTTCACCATCGCCCAGAACTCCGCGGGCTCCACGCCGATCTTCGGCAGCACCGTGTATTCCTGCATGGGCTGTGGAGAGAGCGTGCCGTCGAAGTCGTAGACGAGCGCGATCGTGTTCTGGAAGAAACTTTTGCTCACGAGGCCCAATCCAAGCGAGGTTGTGCCATTCTACAAGGTATGAATTTCTCCTTCCTTCCGACGCTTCCCTTCACGCTCAGCTATCCGCTGCTCTTCGGCGTGCTGCTCGTCGCGGGAATGCTCGGCGGGGAGATCGCGCGCATCGTGCGCATCCCGCGCATCATCGGCTACGTCGTGGTGGGCTTCTTCCTCGCCCCGTTCACGGAGGCGATGGGCATGGGCTCGCTCCTCGACGAGGGGCGCATCTTCGTGGACCTCGCGCTGGGCCTCGTGCTCTTCGACCTCGGCCGGCGCATGGACCTCAAGTGGATGAAGCGCGACTGGACGATCGCCGCCACGGGCTTCGCCGAGAGCCTGCTCGCCTTCTTCGCGGTGCTCGCGACGCTCCTCGCGTTCCGCTACGACCCGGTGAAGGCCGGCCTCGCCGCCTCGATCGCGATGACCACCTCGCCCGCGGTCCTCATGCTGATCGTGCACGACTCGCGCTCCGACGGGCAGGTGACGGAGCGCGCGATGAACCTCACCGCGCTGAACGGGCTCCTCTCCTCGATCCTGGTGACGATCCTGCTGGGCTCCGCCCACTACGAGGCGCAGTCGCAGCTCGAGGTCGCGTTCCTGCAGCCGCTCTACCTCTTCCTCGGCTCGCTCGCGCTGGGCGCCACGATGTCGTGGATCTCGCGCGCCATCGCGCGGCACATCGAGAAGACGCGCGAGGTGCACTTCGCCCTGATCGCCGGGATGGTGGTCTGCGCGGTCGGGCTCGCGACCATGCTCAAGCTCCCGGTGATCCTGGCGCTCCTCTCCTTCGGCCTCTTCGCCCGCAACGACGACCGCAGCTACGACCTCCTCAACGTGAACCTCGCGCCGGTCGGGCGGCTGCTGTACATCGTGCTCTTCGTGATCACCGGGGCGAGCCTGCCGCTCTCCTCGCTGGTGGACGGGGGACTGGTGGGCCTGCTGGTCGCGCTCGCGCGCGCGGCGGGAAAGTTCACCGGGATCCTCGCCATCGCGCCCCTCGGGGGGCTGCGCGTGCGCCAGGCGATCGGCCTCGGGGCCTCGGTGATGCCGATGTCGAGCCTCGCGCTCCTCATGCAGCACGACATCGCGCGCCTCTTCCCGCCGTTCGGCGAGGAGCTCTCGGTGGTGCTCCTCGCCTCGATCCTCGTGATGGAGCTCGTCGGGCCGTTCGCCGTGCAGTGGGGGCTTCGCTTCGCCGGCGACGTGCTGCCGCTCGAGGAGACGGGCGCCCGGCCGATCGCGGCGCGCGTGCCGAGCGCACCCGGAGACTGACCGTGCCGCTCGATTTCCACCGCTCGGAGCCCCTCACCTTCGGCGTGGAGCTGGAGCTCATGGTGCTCAACACGCGCGATTACAACCTGAGTCGCGGCGCCCCGGACCTCCTCGGGCGGCTCGCCAAGCGCAAGCTCCCCGGCGAGGTGAAGCCCGAGATCACCGAGAGCATGATCGAGGTGAACTCGGCGGTGAACCGGCGCTACGGCAAGCTCCTCGAGGAGCTGCGCGTGGTGCGCGACGCGATCACCGACGACGCGGAGCGCCTGAACCTCGCGATCGCGGGCGGCGGCGCGCACCCGTTCCACCAGTGGCAGGAGCGGCGCATCTTCGCCTCCGAGCGGTTCCTGCACGTCTCCACGCTCTACGGCTACCTCGCGAAGCAGTTCACCGTGTTCGGCCAGCACATCCACGTCGGCGTGGAGAGCGGCGACGACGCGGTGTACCTCACGCACGCGCTCGCGCCCTACATGCCGCACTTCATCGCGCTCTCGGCCTCGTCGCCGTTCTCGCAGGGCGTGGACACCTCCTTCGAGACCTCGCGCCTGCACGCGGTCTCGGCGTTCCCGCTCTCCGGGCAGATGCCGCCGGTGGCGACCTGGGCCGAGTTCAACCGCTACTTCGACGAGATGGCGGGCTACGGGATCGTCGCGAGCATGAAGGATTTCTACTGGGACATCCGGCCCAAGCCCGAGTACGGGACGATCGAGATCCGCATCTGCGACACGCCGCTCACCGTCGAGGGCGCCGCGCAGCTCGCGGCCTACGCCCAGGCGCTTTCCGCGCACCTGCTCGCGCACCGCGCCCGCCGGCCGCTCGAGCCGCAGTACCGCGTCTACGGATACAACCGCTTCCAGGCTTGCCGCTTCGGGTTCGAGGCGCAGGTGATCGATCCGTACGCGCGCACGAGCGTGCGCCTGCGCGAGCACCTGCTGGAGACGCTCGAGCGCATCGCCGCCGACGCGGTGCGGCTGCAGGCCTCCGAGCCCCTCGATGCGCTGTGGCGCATGGCCGCCGAGGAGCAGAACGACAGCCGCTGGCTGCGCGAGCGCTACGCGGAGGTGAAGTCGATGCCCGACGTGGTGCGCCTGCAGGCGCTGCGCTGGAAGGAAGGCGCGGCGGTCGCCGCGCGCTAGAGCACTTTCCCGGGATTCATCAGCCCGCGCGGATCGAGCGTGCGCTTGATGGAGCGCATGAGCTCGAGCTCCAGCGCGTCCTTGTAGCGCTTGATCTCGTCGCGCTTGAGCGCGCCCAGGCCGTGCTCGGCGCTGATGGAGCCGCCGAGCGAGGTCACGATGTCGTAGACCACGTGGTTCACTTCCGGCGCCTCGGCGAAGAACGCCTCGGCCGCCTGGCGCTCGGCCTTGCCGCAGTTGTAGTGCACGTTGCCATCGCCGACGTGGCCGAAGGCGACGATGCGGATGCCGGGGAAGCGCTTCTCCAGCGCCGCATCGGCCCGCTCGATGAATTCCGGGACGCGGCTCACGGGCACCGAGACGTCGTGCTTGACCGAGGGACCGTCGAGCTTCTGCGCCTCGGAGATGTCCTCGCGGATCTTCCAGAGGGCTGCGCGCTGCGCCTCGCTCGCCGCGAGCGCGGCGTCGAGCGCGAGCCCCTCCCCGGCGGCGTCCTCCAGCGCCTGCTGCAGCATGGCGCGCAGCGCCGCGCCTTCCCCGCTGTCGGAGAGCTCCACCAGCACGTACCAGGGATGGCGCTCGCCGAGCGGATCGCGCGTCCCGGGCATGCGGGCGAGGACGAGATCGACGCACACGCGCGCGATGAGCTCGTAGCCCGTGATGCGCTCGCCGCAGGCTTCGCGCAGCTTCCCGAGGAGTGCCACCGCGGCCGCGGGGCTTTCCACGGCGACGAAGGCGGTCGCCTGCGCGCTGGGCTTCGGGAAGAGCTTCACCACCGCGGCGGTGATGATGCCGAGCGTGCCCTCGGCGCCCACGAAGAGGTGCTTGAGGTCGTAGCCGGTGTTGTCCTTGCGCAATCCCCGCAGCCCGTTCCACACGCGGCCGTCGGGAAGCACCACCTCGAGCCCCAGCACCAGCTCGCGCGTGTTGCCGTAGCGCAGCACCGCGGTGCCGCCCGCGTTGGTGGAGAGGTTGCCGCCGATCTCGCAGCTTCCCTCGGAGCCGAGCGAGAGCGGAAACAGCCGCCCGTGGCGGTCCGCTTCCTGCTGCAGGCTCGCGAGCACGCAGCCGGCTTCCACCGTCATCGTGTTGTTGCCGGTGTCCACGGCGCGCACGCGGTTCATGCGCGAGAGGTTGACCACCACCTGGGTGCCCGAGCGATCGGGAACCGAGGCGCCGCAGAGGCTCGTGTTGCCGCCCTGGGGCACCAT
>DATIVM010000356.1:0-1645 GCA_035465975.1 Usitatibacter sp. | reverse complement strand
TGGCCCGCGCGCCATTTCGCCGCCCTCGCGCGCCACTTCGCGGCGCGAGGCTGGCAGGTGTGGCTGCTGGGAAGCGCGAAGGATGCGCAGGTGACGCGCGAGATCGCCGCCGCCGCGGGCGACGCCTGCATCGATCTCGCCGGCCGCACCACGCTCGACGAGGCGATCGACCTGCTCGCGGCGGCCGCCCGGGTCGCGACCAACGATTCGGGGCTCATGCACGTCGCCGCGGCCCTCGACCGCCCGACCGCGGCCCTCTTCGGCTCCTCGAGTCCCGCCTTCACGCCGCCGCTTTCCGCCCGCGCGCGCGTGGTCTCGCTGCATCTCGATTGCAGCCCCTGCTTCCAGCGCGTCTGCCCGCTCGGCCACACGAATTGCCTCGAGAAGCTCGAGCCGGCGCAGGTCCTCGAGGCGCTCGACGCAAACGCCGCATCCGAACTGCCCTCCACCCCGCCAGTCCAAACGCCATGAAGATCGCCGCCCTGCTCGCGTTCGCCGCCGCGCTCGCGCTCCCCGCGCTCGCCGCCGACCCCGCTTACGTAAAGGACGTGGAAGCGTGGCGCGCCCGGGCCGAGGCGAGCCTGCGCAAGGACAACGGCTGGCTCACGCTCGCCGGACGCTACGTCATGAAGCCGGGCGCGAACACCTTCGGCACCGGCAAGGGGAACGACATCGTGTTTCCCGCCGGCCTCGGCCCCGCCCGCATGGGGACGATCACCGTGGAACCGGGACGCGTGTACGTGAAGCTCGCGCCCGGGCTCGCGATGGAGAAGGACGGCATCCCCATGACCGACAAGGTGATGGACACCGGCGGCGAGACGCGCGACTGGGTCTCGATGGGGCGGGCCGCCTTCCACGTGATCGAGCACAACGGCACCTACGTGCTGCGCCTCGCCGACAACGGGAGCGCGAACCGCAAGCGCTTCGGCGGGCGCGCCTGGTACCCGGTGGACGAGTCCTATCGCGTGCCGGCGAAGTTCGTCGCCTACGAGCCGCAGCGCCACATCCCGATCGTGAACGTGATCGACGAGGTGTCCGACGAGCCCTCGCCGGGCTACGTGGAGTTCACCCTGCACGGCAAGCGCTACCGGCTCGATGCCCTCGGCGACGACGGCGGGCTCTTCTTCGTGTTCCGCGACGCGACCGCCGGCGACACCACCTACGGCGCGGGCCGCTTCCTCTACGTGCCGGAAAAGCCCGCCTCCGGCGCCACGGTCGCGCTCGATTTCAACCGCGCCTACAACCCGCCTTGCGCGTTCAACAAGTTCACCACCTGCCCGCTGCCGCCGAAGGAGAACATCCTCCCGGCGCGCATCGAGGCGGGCGAGAAGTACCCGCCGCGAAGGACCGGCTGAGGCGATGCGCGCGATCCTCGCCGCGTTCGCGCTCGCGCTGCTGCCCCGCGCGACGCTCGCCGTCGAGGACACGCGCTGGCCGCCGCCCGGGCCGGTCGTCGAGCGCATGCACGCGCTCGAGGCGATCATCCGCAACCCGGATTCGACCATGGCGCAGCGCGAGGCGGCGCGCAAGGAGCTCGGCGGGCTGCTGAAGAGCCCGGCCGGCCGCACCGCGCCGCCTCCGGCGCGCAAGCTGCCGCCGCGCGCCGCGATCGATCCCTATCCGAGCGTGGTGAAGCCGCTTCCCC
>DATIVM010000355.1:0-7629 GCA_035465975.1 Usitatibacter sp. | reverse complement strand
GATGCGCTGCCCGCGGGCGTGCAGCGCGAACTCGGGCGCCGACATGTGGCGGCCCTGCACGACCGAGAAGAAGCGCTCGCCGCCGAGCCTCATCGCGAAGTGCGGCACGCCCTCCATCACCGGCGCGCCGCCGCCGTTCATCACGACCGCGTCCACCTCGCGCAGGCGCGACGGGCGCTCGCGCAGCGGCCCCGAGGGCAGCAGCAGGCCGTTGCCGAAACGCCGCTCGCCATCCACGACGGCGATCTCGATGTCGCGGGCGAGCGCGTAATGCTGCAGTCCGTCGTCGCTCACGACCACGTTGACCTCGGGATGGTCCTGGAGCAGCGCACGCACGGCGGCGGGACGATCCGGCGAGATGTACACCGGGACCAGCGAGCGCCGCGCGATGAGCACCGGCTCGTCGCCGAAATGCTCGGGCGTCGCGACGTCGGGAAGGACGCGCACCACGCCGCGCGGATCCTGCTCGCGCGGCGGGACGCGGCCGTACCCGCGCGCCACCACGCCGGGCGTCCAGCCGTGGGCGCGGAGCGTTTCGACGATCGCGATCACGAGCGGGGTCTTCCCCGTGCCGCCCACCGACACGTTGCCCACGACCACCACGGGCGCATCGGCGCGCCAGGAGCGCAGCCACCCGCGGCGGTAGAGCGAGCGGCGCACGCGCACGGCGAGCGCGAAGAGGAGCGCGAACGGCAGGAGCAGCAGCGCAGCGCCGCCGCGCCGCTGCCATTCCGACTCGAGCCAGGCCCGCACGGCGAGCGCCCCGCCCTAGCGACGCGCCGCCCCCGGCGTCATCGGCGGGTCTGCGTCGTGAACGAGATGTGGTTGTAGCCGGCGATGCGCGCGCTCTCCATCACGTTGACCACCGACTGGTGGGTGGCCTGCGCATCGGCGCTGATCGCGACCACCGGCTCCTTCGCGCCCTTCGCCGCCTCGCGCAGCCGCTCCGCGAAGGCGTCGGCGCTGGTGTACGGGGTGGGCGTGCCGTTGATCGCGTACTTGCCGGTCGCGTCGACCGCCACGTTGAGGACCTGCGGCGGCTGGTTCGCCTTCTCCGCGGACGCCTCGGGAAGGTTGATCTGCAGCTCGGCGAAGCGGTTGTACGTCGTGGTGAGGAACAGGAAGATCAGGACGACGATGAGGATGTCGATCAACGGGATGAGGTTGATCTCCGGCTCCTCCCGGCCGCGGCCCCGCCGGAAATTCATGCACGCCGCTCGCCGTGGATGATCTCGATGAGCTTGATGGCCTGGCTCTCCATCTCGATCACCAGGACGTCCACGCGATTGCGGAAGTGGCGGTAGAAGATCACCGCGGGGATCGACACGGCGATGCCGAAGAGCGTGTTGTAGAGCGCGACCGAGATGCCGTGCGCGAGCTGGGCGGGATTGCCGGCGCCGCTGGTCGGGTTCTGCGAGCCGAAGATCTCGATCATCCCGACGATCGTCCCGAAGAGGCCGAGCAGCGTGGAGATGGTGGCGATGGTGCCGAGCGTGTTGAGGAAGCGCTCGAGCTCCAGCGCGACCGCGCGGCCCGTATCCTCCACGGCGTCGCGGATCACCTCGCGCGGGCTCCTCTCGTTGGCGAGCGCCGCGGCGAAGACGCGCCCGATGAGCGGTCCCTCCTGCAGGCGCGCGACGAGATCAGGGGTCGCCCCCTTCGCCTGGTATTCCCGGATGGTGGCGGGAAGGACGCTGCGCGGCGCCACCACGGACGTCCTCAGCGACCAGAACCGCTCGCCGATGATGGCGAGCGCGATGACCGAGGCGATGATGATCAGCCAGATCGGCCACCCGGCCGCTTCGATGATCGACAGCACGTGCGATTCGACTCCCGCAGGAAATGCCGACGCACTTTAGCCCGACGTCGGCCGTTCCACAAGGTCTTGTGCGAAAACTCGCGGCATGCCACAAAGCGCTTGGCGAAACGCGGCGACCGACGCACAATGCGCGGCTCGCTTTCGCGGGGTCTCGCGCGCATCGCATCGACGCCCCTCGGCCGCGCCGTCGAAGACGCACGTGTAGGGATCGAGGAAGCGGTGTTGTCCGGCGCCAACGATGTCGCTAATCATCCACAGACGCTGTGGATAACCCTGTGGACGGGCTCGTAGGGCGTTCGCCAAGTCACGTTGCCGAAAGGCTTTTCTTTTTTTCGCTCAAATTTTGAGCGGCACGCGTTTCGATATGGGGATCAAGGACTTAACGAATTCTTCCCTCTGTCGGGCGCGCTTTCCAGAGGGAACGAGGGGTATCGCACCTTCGGGCGGGGGCGCCGGTGGATAGTCGCTCCTGCGTTCCTCCAGAGGGAAATCCGCTTCCCGCGAGTCCTACGCGCTTTTTCCGCTTGTCCTACGCGCCGATTTCGTTTCGTCCTACGAACTCGGTAGGCGCCCTCCGACCCCGATGACCCTCGAGCTGCCCGGCATCGCCCCCGTCCTCACCGTCGCCGAGCTGAACCGCCGCGTGCGCGCGCTGCTCGAGAGCCAGTTCGAGATGCTGTGGGTCGCGGGCGAGCTCTCGAACGTGAAGCGCGCCGCCTCCGGCCACTGGTATTTCTGCCTGAAGGACCCGACGGCCCAGGTCGAGTGCGCCATGTTCCGGACCCGCGCCCAGTTCCTCGATTTCCGGCCCGAGGACGGGCTGCGCGTCGAGGTCCGCGCGCGCGTGACGCTGTACGAGCCGCGCGGCAACTACCAGCTGGTGGTGGAGGAAATCCGCAAGGCGGGGCTGGGCGCGCTCTACGAGGCGTTCGAGAAGCTCAAGGCGCGGCTCGAGGCCGAGGGACTGTTCGATGCCGCGCGCAAGCGCCCGCTTCCCGCGTTCCCGCGCGCGATCGGCATCGTGACTTCGCCCGCCGCGGCCGCGCTGCGCGACGTCCTCACGACCCTGCGGCGGCGCGCGCCCATGGTGCCGGTGGTGCTGTATCCCGCGCCGGTGCAGGGCGAGGGCGCCGGCGCGCAGGTCGCCCGCGCCATCGCCCTCGCCAACGCGCGCGCCGAGTGCGACGTGCTCATCGTCTGCCGCGGCGGGGGCAGCCTCGAGGACCTGTGGGCGTTCAACGAGGAAGTCGTGGCGCGCGCGATCTTCGCCTCGCGGCTGCCGGTGGTGAGCGGAGTCGGGCACGAGACCGATTTCTCCATCGCGGATTTCGTGGCGGACCTGCGCGCGGCCACGCCCACCGCCGCCGCCGTCGCGGCGAGCCCGGACCGCGCGGCGCTGGCCGAGCAGCTGGGGGCGCTGCGCCGGCGCCTCGCGCGCGACCTGCGGCGCATCGTCGAGACCGCCGGGCAGCGACTCGACGTGGCCTCGCGGCGGCTCCTCACGCCGGCGCAGCGCATCGCCCACGACCGGGAGCGGCTCGCGCAGAACGCACGGCGGCTTCGCATGGCCGGGAACGCCCACGCGAGCGCGGCGCGGATCGGGCTCGCCGCCCTCGCTCCGCGTCTCGCGCGCGCGCTGCCGGATTTCGCCGCGGCGCGGCGCGAGGTCGAGCGGGCCGCGCGGCGCATGGCGAGCGCCGCGTCGCGCGGCGCGGCGGAACGCGCGCGCCACCTCGCGGCGCTGCGCGCCTCGCTCGGCCACCTCGATCCCACGCAGGTGCTCGCGCGCGGCTACAGCATCGTGCGCGGCAAAGACGGGCACGTGCTGCGCTCGAGCGCGGGGCTCGCGCGCGGCGCGACCCTCGACATCACCTTCGCCGAGGGCGGGGCGAGCGCGACCGTGGAATCGACGCGCGAGGAGCGCAAGTAGGCGATTGCCGCGGCGCCGCCTCAGTGCGCGAGCGCCGCCTCGATCTCCGCGAAGCTGTGCGCCCGCGAGCCGATGTGGACCGGCCGGCCGACCTGGCTCTCGAGCTGCGAGGCGGAGAAGACGCCGCGCACCACTTCCCGGCCGCCCGGACCCT
Source organism: Usitatibacter sp. (assembly GCA_035465975.1). Lineage (GTDB taxonomy): Bacteria > Pseudomonadota > Gammaproteobacteria > Burkholderiales > Usitatibacteraceae > Usitatibacter. Next base: position 3,726 of record DATIVM010000355.1, on the reverse strand, counting down.
CCTCGACCGCGATCGCGTGCTGGCGCCCGGCCTGCACGAGCGTGGCGAGCACGTGGCCCACGCGGGCGCGCGCGACGTCGGCCATGGGCAGCACCTCGAGGCGCGCGCGCGGCGTCATGAGGTCGCGCACCCGGATGTCGCGTCGACAGCCGCCGTGCTGCTGAATGTGCTGCAGCGGCTTCTCGCCGAGCAGGTCGGTGGCGGTGATGAGGCCCACGACCTCGTTGTCGACGTTGACCGCGAAGAGGGAACGCACATTGCGCCGGATCATGATGCGCATCGCCGCCTCGATGTCGACCTCCGGGTCCACCAGCACCGGCGGCACGCGCCGCAGGTCCGTCATGATGGAAACCGCGGGGTCCTCGAGCGTGATGCGCGGGGCGGGTTCGGGGGGCGGCGGGCGCACGATGGCGCCGGCGCGCATCGGGCGCGAAGCGATCGGGGCGTAGCGGCGTTCCATGAAGCCATCATCGGCACGGCGCACCATCGCGCGCAAGCCGAAACTTTTGATCGGGCGATCAGCGGCTTCCGGGGTCGCGCGGCCCCTTCGCATCGAGGAACCGGGACAGGCGCCCGATCACCGCGGCGGCGAGGTCGGGCCGCAAGGCGTCGAAGCGCTCCACCGCCTGCGTGCCGGGCTTCGTTCCCATGGCGCGCAGCCACGTGAGCTGGCGCTTGGCGAGCTGGCGCGTCGCCGCGATGCCGCGCGCTTCCAGCGTCGCGGCGGGCGCGCGCCCTTCGAGCGTCTCCCACGCCTGCCGATAGCCCACGGTGCGCATCGACGGCATGCCCGCCTCCAGCCCGAAGCGTGCACGCAGGCCCTCGAGCTCCTCGACGAGGCCCGCGGCGAGCATCGCGCGGAAGCGCTCGGCGATGCGCGCGTGGAGCATCGAGCGGTCCGAGGGCTCGAGCGAGAGCGCGAGCGCCTCGAATTGCGCAAGCCGCGCGGCGGCCGCGCGGTGGTGCGCGGAAAGCGGCGTCCCGGTGTGCTCGTGCACCTCGAGCGCGCGCTGGATGCGCTGCGCGTCGGTGGGCTCGATGCGCGAGGCGCTCTCCGGGTCGATGCGCGCGAGCTCGGCATGCAGCGCGGGCCAGCCTTCGCGCGCCGCGCGCGCCTCGCTGCGCTCGCGGATCGCGGGCTGCGCGGGGGGAAGATCGGCAAGCCCGACGAGGAGCGCGCGGAAGTAGAGCATGGTGCCGCCGGCGACGATCGGGAGCCTTCCGCGCGCGTGGATCTGCGCGATCGCGCGCTCGGCGTCCGCGCGGAAGCGCCCCGCCGAGTACGCCTCGACCGGGTCGACGATGTCGACGAGATGGTGCGGCACTCGCGCGAGCGTCGCGCGGTCGGGCTTGGCGGTGCCGATGTCCATGCCGCGGTAGACCTGCGCCGAGTCGACGCTCACGATCTCGGCGGGGAAGCGCTCCGCGAGCGCGAGCGCGAGCGCGGACTTGCCGCTCGCCGTGGGCCCGAGGAGGAAGACCGCCTTCACCGCCCCCGCAGGAAGAGCCGGTCGAGGTCCGCCATCCCGAACTGCACCCAGGTGGGACGGCCGTGGTTGCAGCTGCCCGCGCGCTCGGTCTGCTCCATCTGCCGCAGGAGCGCGTTCATCTCCGGGATCGTGAGGCTGCGGTGGGCGCGCACCGCCGCGTGGCAGGCCATGGTCGAGAGCAGCTCGTTGCGCCGCTCGACCAGCACCCGGCTCGCGCCGTATTCGCGCATCTCGGCGAGGACCGAGCGCAGCAGTCCCGCGGCGTCGAGGTCGGCGAGGAGGGCGGGCACCGCGCGGATCACCAGCTCGCGCGGACCGGCGGCCGCCGCGTCGAAGCCGAGGCTTTCGAGCGCCGCGCGCCCCTGCGCCGCGCCCTCCACCTCCTCGGGCGTCGCGGTCATGGCGATCGGCACGAGCAGCGGCTGCGAGGGAAGCGCCGAGGCATCGAGCGCCTCCTTGAGGCCCTCGTAGACGATGCGCTCGTGGGCCGCGTGCATGTCGACGACGACGAGGCCCGCGGCGTTCTGCGCGAGGATGTAGACGCCGTGGAGCTGCGCGAGGGCGTAGCCGAGCAGCGGCGGGCCGCCCTCGGCCGCGACGGGTCCGGCCGGAAGGCTCTCCGCGCGGCGCGCATCGGCCACCGCCGTCGCGAAGAAGCTCTCGTAGGCCGCGGTCGGCTGGCTCACCGCGAGCGGCTGCTGCAGGAAGGCCGGGAAGGTTGCACGCTCTCCGGGAAGCGCGGGCGCCGGCTCCCTGCCCGGGGCCGCACGGCCTTCGCCGCCCATCGCGATCGGCGCGGCGAGCGAGCGCGACAGCGCGTGGAAGACGAACTGGTGCACGGCGCTCGATTCGCGGAAGCGCACCTCGCTCTTCGCGGGATGCACGTTCACGTCGACGAGCGCCGGGTCGAGATCCAGGAACAGCACGTAGGCCGGGTGGCGGTCGTGGTGCAGCACGTCCGCGTAGGCCTCGCGGATCGCGTGCGCCACCACCTTGTCGCGCACGAAGCGGCCGTTCACGAACAGGTACTGCGCCTCGCGCGTGGCGCGGGTGAAGCCCGGCGCGGCGGCGAGGCCCTCGAGCCGCAGGCGCGCGGATTCGGACCGCACCTCCACGGCGGACTGCGCGAAGTCCTCGCCCACGAGGCGCGCGGCGCGCGCGCGCGCGTCCTCGGGCGGCAGGTGGGCGCTGCGCCGGCCGTTGTGCGAGAGCGAGAAGGCCACCGCCGGGCGCGAGAGGGCGATGCGCACGAACGCCTCCTCGCAGCGCGCGAACTCGGTCGCCTCGCTCTTCAGGAACTTGCGCCGTGCCGGGGTGTTGAAGTACAGGTCCTCGACCTCGACGGCGGTGCCGGATGCGAGCGCCGCAGGCTCGGGCGTGGAGACGACGCCCGCCTCGCAGGCGATCCGCCAGGCATGGCGCGCGCCCTCGCGCCGGCTCACGATGGCGAGCCGCGCGACGGCGCCGATGGAGGCGAGCGCTTCGCCGCGGAAGCCGAGCGTCGCGGCGCGCTCGAGGTCCTGGAGCGTCTCGATCTTGCTGGTGGCGAAACGCGCGACGGCGAGCGGCAGGTCCTCCGGCTCGATGCCGGAGCCGTCGTCCACCACCCGAAGGCGCCGCACGCCGCCCTCCAGCAGCTCGACCGCGATGGAGCGGGCGTCCGCGTCGAGGCTGTTCTCGAGGAGCTCCTTCAGCGCCGAGGCCGGCCGCTCGACCACCTCGCCGGCGGCGATCTGGTTCACGAGCAGCTCGGGGAGATTGCGGATGCGGGCCACGGGGAATGTTACACTGGCCGCGCGCACAAGCCCCTCTGCGTCCAACCTGGCCTCGCAAGGAGCGGAATGGCACCCACGCAACGGTCCGCAATGCAGGCGGCGATGACCGCCCGCGTACCCGACATGCCGCTCCATGCGGAGCAGACCCGGCTTCTGTTCCGGTTCTCGCTCGTCGGCTATCTCGCCACGCTCCTCGTCGTCTTCATCCTGGGCGCCATCCTGTGGCAGGACCTCGAGCGCCCGGCGCTCTTCCTGTGGTTCGTCGCGATCTCGCTGGTCGGGGTCGGGCGCTACCTGCTCTACAAGGCCTTCATCCGCGAGGTGCGCCCGGCCGAGCAGATGGCGGCCTGGGAACGGCGCTTCCTCGTCGGCACGATCCTCGCCGGCATGTGCTGGATGACGATCGGCACGGTGCTGCTGCCCGACGCCTCGCGCATCGTGCAGCGCCTCTCGGTCGTGAT
>DATIVM010000354.1:0-4051 GCA_035465975.1 Usitatibacter sp. | reverse complement strand
GGCAGCCGGGCGCTCGCGTATTTCCGCGAGAACCACTCGGAAGACGCGATCCTCGCGCGCTACGAGGCCGAGCTCGAGGCGCTCCAGGGGGCTGCGTGAGCGCGGTGCCCGCATCCCTCGAGCGGCGCGCGCTCTCGCTGGGGACCGCGAACGCGATCGACTACGGCCTGCAGTTCCTGCTGCCGATCGTCCTCACCCGGACGCTCGATCCGCACAGCTTCGGGCAGTACCGGCTGCTGTGGCTCGCGGTGAGCACGCTGATGCTGGTGACGCCGATGTGCATGGCGCCCAGCCTCTACTACTTCCTGCCGCGCTCGGACCGGCCGACGCAGCGCGTGTACGTCAACCAGACGCTGGTGTTCCTGGTGGGCGCCGGGATCGTCTCGGCGTGGGCGGTCTCGACGTGGAACCCGCTCATCCCGCGCTCGCTCGCCGACGTCGCCGCGGGCCACGGGCCGGTGGTGCCGGCGTTCGCGCTCGCGTGGATCTTCGCCTCGATGCTCGACGTGCTTCCCACCGCCGAGGAACGGGTGGGCTGGCAGGCGAAGGCGATCGTGGGGCTCTCGGCGCTGCGCGCCGTGACGCTCTCCGCCGTGGCGATCGCCACGCGCGAGCTGTATCCGGTGCTGTGGGCGCTCCTCGGCGTGACCGTCGTGAAAGGCGCGCTGCTGCTCTGGTACGTGGCGAGCCATCACGGGCTCGGCGGGCCGATCGCGCGCCGCGACACGTTCGGCGCGCAGGTCCGCCAGGCCGCGCCCTTCGCGCTGTCCGGCGCGCTGCACGGCGTGCGCCAGCAGGCCGACCAGTGGATCGCCGCCGCGCTCTTTTCCGTGGCGATGTTCGCCTCGTTCTCGATCGCGACGGTGCTGGCGCCCCTGGTGCAGATCTTCCGGCAGTCGGTGAACAATGTGTTCCTGCCGAGCATGAGCCGCCTGCAATCGACCGGCGACGTGAAGGGCATGCTCGGGCTCAACAACCGGGCGAACGCCATGGTGGCGCTGCTCGCCTATCCGCTGCTCGCCTTCGCGTTCGTGTTCGCCGAGCCCCTCATCTCGCTCGTGTACACGCGCGCCTACCTGGACGCGGTGCCGGTCCTTCGCATCTACAGCGTGGGCCTGGTCGCGTTCGTGGTGGAGCTCACCAGCATCCTCTTCGTGCTGAAGCAGGGCCCGTTCGCGGCGCGCGTGAACGGCCTGGTGCTCCTCTATTCCGTCCCGCTCAGCTGGTTCTGCGCCGTGCGCTGGGGATTGCAGGGGGCCGCCATGGGCAGCGTCGCCGCGATCTACGGCGAGCGGCTGCTCTCGCTCTCGCGCATCGCGCGCCTCACCGGGACCTCGGTCGTGCGCCTGCAGAACTGGAGCACGCTCGCGGGGATCCTCGCCGCCGCGGCGATGTCGGCCGCCGCCTCCGGCGCGGTGCTCTCCCGGCTCGAGCTCGCGCCGCTCGCCCGTCTCGCCGCGGGCGCCCTCTTCGTGGCGGTCCTCTACGTGCCCGCGCTCCTCCTCACCGGCCAGCGGCACGAGCTCGCCGATTTCCTCTCGGCGCTGCGCGCCCGCGGCGCCGGCACCGCGGCGTGAGCCGCCGCCCCCCGATTCCACCGAGAACCAAGGAAACCGCCATGACAGCACTCCCCCCCGTCGCCTCCCGCCTCGCCGGACCGCCGCGCACCTGGCTCGTCACCGGCTGCGCGGGCTTCATCGGATCGAACCTGCTCGAGGCGCTGCTCGCGCTCGGCCAGCGCGTCGTCGGACTCGACAACTTCTCCACGGGCTTCCGCCACAACCTCGAGCAGGTGCGCGAGAAGGTGGGTCCGGCCGCGTGGTCGGGCTTCCGCTTCATCGAGGGCGACATCCGCTCGCCCGACGCCTGCCGCGAGGCGTGCCGCGGCGTGGACATCGTGCTGCACGAGGCGGCGCTGGGCAGCGTCCCGCGCTCCATCGACGATCCGGTCACGAGCCACGACACCAACGTCACGGGCTTCCTCCACATGCTGGTCGCCGCGCGCGACGCGAAGGTCGGGCGGTTCGTCTACGCCGCCTCGAGCGCCGCCTACGGCGACTGGCCGGGGCTGCCGAAGGTGGAGGAGCGCATCGGCCGGCCGCTCTCGCCCTACGGCGCGGGCAAGCACATGAACGAGATCTACGCCGACGTCTTCGGCCGCTGCTACGGGCTGCAATCGGTCGGGCTTCGCTATTTCAACGTCTTCGGGCCGCGCCAGGATCCCGACGGCGCCTACGCGGCCGTGATCCCGAAGTGGATCGCCGCGATGCTGCGCGACGAGGCGGTCTACGTGAACGGCGACGGCGAGACCGCGCGCGACTTCTGCTTCGTGGACAACGTCGTGCAGGCGAACGTGCTCGCCGCGACCGTCGACAATCCCGACGCGGTGAACCAGGTCTACAACGTGGCGATCGGCGAGCAGGCCACGCTGAACGAGCTGCACGCGCTGCTCGCCGAGCTCCTCGCCGCGCGCGACCCGGGCTTCGTGCGCCGCGCGCCGACGTACCGCGATTTCCGCCCCGGCGACGTGCGCTACTCGCGCGCCGACATCGGCAAGGCGCGACGCCTGCTGGGATTCCGTCCTACACACCGCATCCGGGAAGGCCTCGAGGAGACGGTCGATTGGTACGTCTCGCGGCTGCGTCCCGTCACAAAAGCCGGGGAGGGGCTGGTTCCTTCGGCGGGGCCGCTCCCGGCAGCCATTTCAAACTAGCTCGCGAGAATGGGCCATCCCTTTCCCCCACCGCTTCCACGGAGGATCCCGATGCCCGATGTGCCCGTTCTCGAGAAGGACCTGCCGCTCGCCGCGCCGCCCGCGCAGGCCGGAGCCGACGCCTCGCAGTCGCTGCCCGCGGTCGCCGTGGTCGGCCTGGGCTACGTGGGGCTGCCGGTCGCGGTCGAGTTCGGCAAGCGGCGTTCGACGATCGGCTACGACCTGTCCTCGAAGAAGGTGTGGCGGCTCAAGCAGCACCACGACGCGACCGGCGAGGTGCCGGCCGAGGAGCTGCGCGCCGCGCGCCACCTGCTCGTCACCGACGAGCCCGAGCACATCCGCCAGGCCGACTTCGTGATCGTCGCCGTGCCGACGCCGGTGAACGACGCGCGCCAGCCCGACTTCACGCCGCTGGAATCGGCCTCGCGCATCGTCGGCAAGTACCTCAAGCCCGGCGCCACGGTGATCTACGAATCGACCGTGTATCCGGGCACCACCGAGGAGATCTGCGTGCCGATCCTCGAGCGCTGCTCGGGGATGCGCTGGAAGCAGGATTTCCACGTCGGCTACTCGCCGGAGCGCATCAATCCCGGCGATCGCGAGCACACGTTCTCGAGGATCACCAAGGTGGTCTCGGGCGACGACGCCGCGACCCTCGAGAAGGTGGCGGACCTCTACGCCTCGGTCGTGGAGGCGGGCGTCTACCGCGCCTCGTCGATCAAGGTGGCCGAGGCCGCCAAGGTGATCGAGAACACGCAGCGCGACCTCAACATCGCGTTCGTGAACGAGCTCGCGATCATCTTCGACCGCCTCGGCATCGACACCACCGAGGTGCTGATGGCCGCGGGGACGAAGTGGAACTTCCTGCCCTTCCGCCCGGGCCTCGTCGGCGGGCACTGCATCGGCGTCGATCCCTACTACCTCACGTACAAGGCCGAGCTCGCCGGCTACCACCCGGAAGTGATCCTCTCCGGCCGGCGCATCAACGACAACATGGGCCCGTGGATCGCGCGCAAGGCCGTGCAGCAGATGATCCACCAGGGACGCAGCATCCTCGGCGCCAAGGTGAACATCCTCGGGCTCACGTTCAAGGAGAACTGCAAGGACATCCGCAACACGAAGGTGATCGACGTGATCCGCGAGCTCGAGGAGTTCGGCGTCGAGTGCTACGTGCACGATCCCGAGGCCGATCCGGACGAGACGCTGCACGAGTACGGCATCAAGCTGCGCTCGTGGAGCGAGCTGCCGGTGGCCGACGCGTTGATCCTCGCCGTCGCCCACAAGGACTTCGTCGAGATGCCCGCCGGGAAGTACCTCGAGAAGATCGTGCGCCAGGGC
>DATIVM010000353.1:0-5967 GCA_035465975.1 Usitatibacter sp. | reverse complement strand
GTTAGAGCAGGGGACTCATAATCCCTTGGTCCCTGGTTCGAATCCAGGCGGGCCCACCCTCTCGGTTCAGCGCGTGCGCTTGCGTGCCCGGGACGAGGCGACCCGCGACGGTTGCGGCCGCCATACGTACAAAGAGAGGTTCCCGCTCGCGGCGATCCGCACCAGGTGCCGCGCGAGCGCCGTCGCCTCGAAATCCCGCCGCCGCGAATCGGCCACCACGATCGCCTCGTCGCGACGCGGGCCGGAAGCGAGGAATCGCTCCACGGTGGGGAAGCGTCCCGGCTCCGGATGCAAATGGATGCCGTACGCGAGCTCGTTGCTTCTCGAGTCGATGATCCCCACCGGACGATGCAGGTAGTACGGCAGCGCCGACATCGCCTCGAAGTCGCGGTAGAGGAACACCCGCGAGAGGCGGCGCGCGTCGATCTGCGCGGCCATGCGGCGCCCGGAATACGTCGGCTCGTTCGCCTTTACGTAATCGGAGAGCAGCATCGCGAAGGGAATCGCCACGGCGGCGCTCGCGAGCACGGCCGCGAGGGGCCGCCGGGCGAAGACCAGCATGAGCGACACCGAGGCGAGCACGAGCGCCGACTGCACGAGCATCGGCGCCGCGTGCGGCCATTGCGCCGGGGCGACGAGGCGCGCGCCCGCGATCCCGGCGACGGCGAAGAGCGCGATCCACGCGAGCGGCACGGCGGCGAGCGCGAGCCGCGTCCCCATGCGCTCGATCCTTCGCGCGAGGAGGAGCGCCGCGCCGGGGAGCGTCACCACCATGTAGTAGTTCGCCTTCCCGGCGGAAAGCGAGAAGAACACGAGCGGCACGAGGAACGCGAGCCAGAGGAAGCGCCGCGCCGAAGGATTCTCGTTCTTGGCCGGAGCCGGGAAGAGGAGCAGCGCCGTCCACGGAAGCATCGCGGCGAAGACGCGCGGCAGGTAATACCAGGCGGGGCCGTGGTAGTAGTCGCGCGGCTCGCGCAGGTCGAGGAAGCGCAGGAAATGCTCGTTCACGAAATAGAACCACGCGAACCCCGGCTGCTCGCGCCATGCCAGCACGTGCCAGGGCACCGCGATGGCGACGAAGACTCCGATCGCCGCCGGATCGAACAGCCGGCGCAGGCGCTCGCGCCGCAGGTCGCGCGGCGCGGCCAGCACGAGCGCGAGCCCGATGAATCCCACGAACACGATCGCGACGAGCCCCTTGGCGAGCACCGCGAGCGCGAGCGCGGCGGCCGAGGCGAGCATCCAGCGCCGCCCGGCATCGCGCACCAGGCGTTCGTACAGGGCGACGAGCGCCCACGTGTAGAACCCGGTGAAGAGCAGGTCGAACATCAGCATGCGCGCCATGCCGAGGAAGAGCGGCGAGGTTGCGGCGATGCACACGGCGAGCAGCGCGGTGCGCTCGCCCCACTCGCGGCGCGCGAACCACGCGATCGCCGAGAGCGCGAGGAGCAGGCCCAGGACCGGCGCGGCGCGGGTGGAGATCTCGCTCGCGCCGAAGATCGAGTACGAGAGCGCGGTGATCCAGTAGAGGAGCGGCGGCTTCTCGAGGTACGGGACGCCGTCGAGCGACGGCACGATCCACGAATGCGACGCGAGCATGTCGCGGGCGACGCTCGCGTAGAGACCCTCGTTGTCGTCCTGGATCGGGTGGTTCATGCCCACCGAGAGCACGAGCGCGAGGCCGCAGGCGATCGCGAGGAGGGCCGCCCATCGCAGCCACGGGGAGGTGCTCCGCGGAAGCGCGAATGAGGTGTCGAGGAACCCGGGCGGGGTGCCGACGGCGAGCTCGGTCCGTTTTCGGGGCATCGTTCAGATCCGCGGGGCTTGCGCGTCCCTCCCGTAGACCGCGACGCCGCGAGGACGTTCCGATTTCCGACTCCGACGCCGACCGATGATCCGCGACTTCCCTGCGGCGAGCCTCGCCGCCTCAGGCGCAAGGCTCCCGAAAGCTCAGGGCCGCGCGCACATCACCGCGCCCTCGACGATCCAGTCCTGGTCGCCCATCGCGCGCATCGTGGAGTCGCTGGTGCTGAAGCGGTGGTTGGAGTCGTTGCGCGGGAAGCCGTTGTTGTACGCGCGCATCACCTGCAGGTAGCCCGCGGGGCACTGGCCGCTCGAATCGACGCGGCGGATGTGGAAGCCGATGCCCTCGTAGTACCAGCCGCCGTTGCGCTTCACGAGGTCGCACTCGTCGGGCTCGGCGGTGAAGAAGTGGGAGTTCGGGCCGCCGGCGAGCGCGCCGTAGAAGCGGCACACCGGCACGGCGCCGAACGCGGGATCCGGCGGCTGGAGCCAGGCCTTGAAGGCCTGGTTCGTGAGCACCCAGCCCGGCCCGGCCGCGCCGTGCAGGATGCCGTCGATCTCGTTCGGGTCGGCCGCGATGAAGTAGTGGTCGAGGTCGGTGTTGTAGAACTCGACCGTCTCGGTCTCGCCGTCGTGGTTCGCGCCGGGCACGTGCACGTCGAGGATGAGGTCGTCGGTCCGCCCGCCGACCACGCCGTTCATGCGGATGAAGCGCGCCATCGCCGCCGGGTCGAGCGGGTTGGGCACGTACGCGTCGAGGAAGGTGAGCGTCCACGTGAAGAGGTCGCCCACATCCTCGGGGCGCAGCTCGTGCCGCCCGCCGATGAGCTCCACCATGTAGCGCGAGGACTGGAACTGGTCCACGGCCTCCTTCGCCATGGCGAGCGGCGCGGTGGTGTCCGCGGTGCCGGAGATCGCGAGGAACGGCCGGTTGACGTTGCGCGCGCCGCCCTGGCCCTCGCAGAAGGCGGGCAGGAACGACCATCCGGCGAACGGCACGTAGCCCACCGCCGCCTTGATGCGCGGGTCGTGCACCGCCGCGTCGCTGCAATGCTTGCCGAGCGTCGTCGTGATGTGGGCGCCGAGGAGCAGCACCATCGCCTCGCCGCCGAGGCTCGCGCCGAAGCCGACGATGCGCTCGGGATCGATGCCCGCCGCGTAGCCGGGATCGGCGAGCAGCTTGTCGACCATCACCTTGAGGGAGAGCGGCCGCATCAGCTCCATCTCCACGACGCGGTCGAACTGGTCGTAGAGGTAGAAGAGGTCCGTGACGTCCTCGATGTGCACGCGCGAGAAGCGCGGATCGCCGTGGAACGGCGCGGCCACCATGAACCCCTGCGCGGCGAACTGCACCAGCGCCTGGACGTAGCCGGGGCTGATCGGGCTTCCCGTGAGGCCGTGGGAGAACACCAGCAGCGGAAGGCGCGCCGTAGGATCGTACTCGTTGAAGGTTATGCCGGTGTACTCGCCCACGTCGATCAGCTTGGGGACGGTGCCCGGCAGCTGCATGTGGGGGATCACGTCGCCCGTTTCCGGGAGCACGTAGTCCGGATCGTCGTTCGTCGCCGTGGTCGGATAGCAGACGATGGCGGCGAAGGTCACCGTGTCGCCCGCGTGCCCCGGGTAGACCGAGCGCTCGTCCGGCACCGGCGCGCCGTAGACGAACGCGGATTCGGGGTGGGAGAGGATGTCGGTGATGTAATGGTCGGTGCCGTTCACCGGCCAGCCCTCCCAGTAGTCGGAGGCCTGGGCGTCCGGCGCGATGCGGCTCGTGTCCTGCTCGACGTTGGAGCACGCGACCGGGTAGCGCCCCGGCGGAAGCGGGTTCACGACGGTGTCGTGGTTGAAGGCGAACACGGGGACGGAGCAGAGGAACGCGAGCGTAGCCAGCCAGCGACGAAGCGCGAGTCGGGGCGAGGTAGAATCCATCCGAGGATTATAGGTGCCCCCGCCCCCGATGAACGACGACAGCGACAAGATCCGCCGCATCCTGCGCCGCTCCCGGACGATCGCCGTGGTGGGCCTCTCGGCCCAATGGCACCGTCCCAGCTACTTCGCCGCCAAGTACATGCAGGAGCACGGCTACCGCGTGATCCCGGTGAATCCGGGATACCCGGAGATCCTCGGCGAGAAGTGCTACAAGTCCCTGCGCGACATCCCCGAGAAGGTCGACATCGTCGACTGCTTCCGCAAGAGCGCCGAGATCCCGGCCATCGCGGACGACGCCATCGCCATCGGCGCGAAGGTGCTCTGGATGCAGCTCGGGGTGGAGAACGGCGACGCGCGGCGCAAGGCCGAGGCGGCGGGCCTCGAGGTGATCGAGAACCGCTGCGTGAAGATCGAGCACGGCCGCTTCTACGGCGGGCTCGGCTGGGCGGGGGTGAACACCAAGGTGATCTCGGCGAAGCGCGCGCCGGCCTGAAGCGCGCGAGAGGAGGCGACATGGAACTCTGGCTCATCTGGCTCATCGCGGGCTTCGTGCTCGCCATCGCGGAGATGGTCACGGGGACGTTCTACCTCCTCGTGATCGCGCTCGGCGCCTTCGTCGGCGCGTTCGTCGCCTGGCTGGGGCTCAACGAGCTCGTGCAGGCGACCATCGGCGGGCTGGTGGCGGTGGGGGGCGCGATCTTCGTGCACCACTGGCACAGCCGCAACCGCCCGGGCGAGCAGGGCGACAACTTCCTCGACCGCGGGCAGCCCGTGGTGCTCGAGGGCTGGGCGAACGAGACCGCGCGCATCGCGCGCGTGAAGTACCGCGGCGCCTCCTGGGACGCGAAGCTCGCGCGCCCGGACGAGCGGCCCGCGCCCGGCACCACCCTCTACATCGAGGGGCAGGAAGGCAACACCCTCGTCGTGGGCTCCGCGCCCCCGGCGGGCTGAGCGGCGACCGACGGCAGCCACCACAACGACCAAGAACCAGGGAGAAGAGCCATGTTCATCAAGGTGATCGTCGCCGTGATCCTCGCGATCGCGGCCGGAACGTTGCTGCACAGCACCGCGGCCACCATCGCCGTGTTCGTCGTCGCGATGGTCGTGGTGCTGATCTTCGAGGGCGTGCGCATCGTGCCGCAGCAGAACGCGTGGGTGATCGAGCGGCTCGGCAAGTTCCACACCGTCCTGCAGCCGGGCCTCAACCTCATCGTGCCGTTCCTCGACCGCGTGGCGTACAAGCACTCGCTCAAGGAGGTCCCGCTCGACATCCCGGAGCAGGTCTGCATCACCAAGGACAACACGCAGCTCGCGGTGGACGGGATCATCTACTTCCAGGTGGTCGATCCCCGGCTCGCGAGCTACGGCACCTCGAACTACGTGCTCGCGATCACGCAGCTCGCGCAGACGGCGCTGCGCAGCGAGATCGGGAAGATGGAGCTCGACAAGACCTTCGAGAGCCGCGACGAGATCAACCACAAGGTGGTCTCGGTGCTCGACGAGGCCGGCCGCACCTGGGGCATCAAGGTGCTGCGCTACGAGCTGAAGAGCCTCACGCCGCCCGAGTCGATCCTGCGCGCGATGCAGGCGCAGATCACCGCGGAGCGCGAGAAGTGCGCGGTGATCGCGACCTCCGAGGGCAAGCGCCAGCAGGAGATCAACATCGCCGACGGCCAGCGCCAGGCGGCCATCCTCGCCTCCGAGGGCCAGAAGCAGGCGCAGATCAACAAGGCGCAGGGCGAGGCGCAGGCGATCGAGCTGGTGGCGAACGCCAACGCGAACGCCGTGCGCGCGGTCGCCGCGGCCATGGAGACGCCCGGCGGCATGAACGCCGCCAACCTCAAGGTCGCCGCGCAGTACATCGACGCCTTCTCGAGCCTCGCGAAGGCCGGCAACACGCTCATTATCCCCTCCGACCTGTCCAACGTCGCGGGGCTGGTCTCCAGTGCCATGACGGTGCTCGACCGCACGAAGCTGGGCGAGTCCGCCGCCAAGTGACCCAGGCGGGGAACGCAGATGAACGCAGATAAAGGCGAACGCAGATGAACGCAGATAAGGCGATGCGAGGGTTTCGTGCCGGACCCGCGCGCCCTGCCCATGTGCACGACACACACCTCGAACCCGCGCGCCGTGCCCATGTGCACGACACACACATCAATGGGGCTTTATCCGCGTTCATCGGCGTTTCATCTGCGTTCATCGGCGTTCCCCGCTCTAGTGTCCTGAAGCAAAGCC
>DATIVM010000352.1:0-3314 GCA_035465975.1 Usitatibacter sp. | reverse complement strand
CGTCCGAGGCGGTGGAGCTCGGCGCCTACCGGCACTACATGCAGAAGGAGATCCTCGAGCAGCCGCGCGCGATCGCCGACACGCTCGAGCTCGCCACGCGCACCTCGGAGCTCTCGCCGCACCTCTTCGGCGCCGAGGCGCCGCGCGTCCTCGATGCCGTCGACTCGGTGCTGGTGGTGGCCTGCGGGACGAGCCATCACGCGGGACTCGTCGCGCGGCACTGGATCGAGTCGCTCGCCGGCATCGCCTGCAACGTCGAGATCGCGAGCGAGTACCGCTATCGCGACTCGGTGCCGGACCCGCGCACGCTGGTGGTCGCCATCTCGCAGTCGGGCGAGACCGCGGATACGCTCGCGGCGCTCGACCATGCGCGCGCGCTCGGCCAGCCCCACAGCCTCGCGATCTGCAACGTGCCGGAATCGGCGCTGGTCCGCGCGACCGGGCTGCGCTTCCTCACGCGCGCCGGCCCCGAGATCGGCGTCGCGTCGACCAAGGCCTTCACGACGCAGCTCGCGGCGCTCCTGCTCCTCGCGATGACCCTCGCCAAGCGCCGCGGCAAGCTCTCCCGCGCGCGCGAGGCGGAGCTGCTGCAGGCGCTGCGCGGGCTTCCCGCCGCGATGAGCCGCGCGCTCTCCAGCGAGGGCCCCGTGACCGACTGGTCCGCGCAGTTCTCGCTGCGCCGGCACGCGCTCTTCCTCGGCCGCGGCATCCACTACCCGATCGCGATGGAGGGGGCGCTCAAGCTCAAGGAGATCTCGTACATCCACGCCGAGGCCTATCCGGCGGGCGAGCTCAAGCACGGCCCGCTCGCGCTCGTGGACTCGCGCATGCCGGTGGTCGCGATCGCCCCGCGCGGCGCGCTCCTCGAGAAGCTCAAGTCGAACCTCCAGGAGGTGCGCGCGCGCGGCGGCGAGCTCTACGTGATGGCCGACGAGGACGCGCGCATCGAGCCCGGGCCCGGCCTGCACGTGATCCAGCTGCCGCCGCATCCGGCGGTGGTCTCGCCCATCGTGCACACCGTGCCGCTGCAGCTCCTCGCCTACCACGCGGCGCTCTGCCGCGGCACCGACGTCGACAAGCCGAGGAACCTCGCCAAGTCCGTGACCGTGGAGTGAGGACGAAGCGCAACGGCGGGCGAAGGAGCGCGCGCCCGCCGCTCCGCCTTGTCTCGGTACATATGTACGTGCATAATGCGCGGCCATGGCCAAGGCACCCAGACCGATCGAGGTCGAGCGCGTCCAGACGGGCGTGAAGCTCGAGAAGCGCCTGCTCAAGGTGCTGAAGGGCGTCGCCGAGTACCACGACATGACCCTCGGCGACCTTCTCGAGGGCATCGTGCTGCACGCGTTCGAGGGGAAGGCGCCCTTCGGGCGCGGGACGCTCGCGCGCATCGCGCAGCTGCGCCAGGTGTACGGCCTGGAGCTGCGCGCGGCCGACAGCCACCGCCTCGTGGAGCGCGCCGACCGTGGCTGAGACCTTCGCCGCCCTGCGCGCGGACCGCTCCTGCTCCTTCGCGCTACCGATGGCCGCGCGGGCTGCGTTCGGGCTCTTCACGCCGCAGGGCGAGAAGGCCTGGGCCCAGGGCTGGGATCCCGAATACCTGCACCCCGGGGACGGCCGCACCGAGCCCGGCATGGTGTTCCGGACGTCGGCGCACGGCGAGGAGACGATCTGGACCGTGAGCCGCTTCGATCCGGAGGGCGGTTTCGTGGAGTACGTGCGCTGCACGCCCGGCTCGCGCATCGCGATCGTGAGCGTGCGCTGCGCCGACACCGGCCCGTCGCGTTGCGAGGTGAGCGTGCGTTGCGTCTTCACCGGCCTCTCGGCGGCCGGGAATGCGCGCATCCGCGAGATGGACGAGCGCCGCTTCGCCGAGTACATCGGCGCGTGGCGCTCGGAGATCGAAGCGATGCTCGCCGGCGAGGCTCAGTAGTCGGGGGCGGAGCGCACGCGGCGCAGGATCACGAATCCCAGGAACCCGAGCGCGAAGACCCACGCCACCGAGGAATCGGGCGCGGCGAGCGATCGCGGCAGCGCGAGCCACGCGGGCACGCCCTCGCCCGGAAGCTGCGTGCCCATGGCCGAATCGAGCGCTCCGACGCCGGCCGGCGCCATCGCCGGGGTCGCGTGCGATGCCTCGGCCTGCGAATACACGGCCGGGTGCGGGAGCGGCTCGCGCGGTGTCGCCGAGTCGCCCGCAAGCGCATCCCCCGACCGGACCAGGTCGAGGAACGACGCGCCGCGCGCGGCGGCGGCCGCCCCGGGGCACGCGAGCGCCATCGCATCGCAGCCCCGGGCGTCCGCCGCAACCGGACCGGCGAGCGCCGCCGCTCCCAGCGACAGCGCGGCGATCCATTTTTGGGTGCTTCTCATGTAGCCTCCGTGCCCATTCCCTGTCGAACGGGGCGGCCGCCGCGCGTCGGCGGAGGCCGCATCCCTATGCTGGAGAATAGGTGCGTTGCGTGAAACGGCGGTGTCAGGCCGCGGCGCGAACGTAGTCCACGGGGGGCTGCGCCTGCCGGAGCATCGCGGCGACCCGCAGCGCCTCGGCGGGAAGGTCGCGGCGGAAGCAGTAACCCACCCCGCGCACCGTCTCCAGCAAATCCTTGTGGCCGGTCGGCTCGAGCGCCTGGCGCAGGCGCCGGATGTGCACGTCCACCGTCCGCTCCTCGACGTAGACGTTGTTGCCCCAGATCTCGTCGAGCAGCTGCGCGCGGCTGTACACGCGGCCGGGATGGGTCATGAAGAAGCGCAGCATGCGGAACTCCAGCGCGCCGAGCTCGATGTCCCGGCCGTCGCCCGTGATGCGGCGCGAGGCGGGATCGAGGCGCAGGCCCGCGATCTCCACCACCATGTCGGCATGCTGCGGCGCGCAGCGGCGCAGCACCGCCTTGATGCGCGCGAGGAGCTCGCGCGGCGAGAAGGGCTTGATGAGGTAGTCGTCCATGCCGGCCTCGAGGCCGGTGATCTTGTCGGACTCGCCATCCCGGCCCGTCAGCATGATGATCGGCACCGCGGCGGTGCGGCTCTCGGAGCGCAGGCGCCGCGCGAAGGTGAGGCCGGGCGTGTCGGGCAGCGTCCAGTCGAGCAGCACCATCTGCGGCAGCGTCGTATTCACCAGCGCCTCCGCCTGGCGGACCGTGCTCGCCCTCATGACGCGGTATCCCGCGTTCTGCAGGTTCAGGGCCAGGACTTCCTGGAGCTCGGGGTCGTCTTCAACTACGAGAATCGTGTTATCCATTGCGGGGTCCGTTTGGCGGGGTGACTGGAACCCATCGTAGGCGCATCGCTTTTGTCACGAAGTCAGGCGTGCA